>JAFEDW010000086.1 GCA_018241455.1 Pseudomonadota bacterium
GGCACCGGGCGTCGCGTCGTGCCAAAGGGCCGCGCCTGCATCGGCGCCTACTGCGGTCGCGGCCGCGGCCGCAGGATCGTGACCGGGGAACCGTCGCCATGTTTGTCGTCGCGTGCGCGCGTGGCGGCGGCTGGCCAGACGGCGGCCAGGCGTGCCGGCGTGTCGATGATGTAGTCGGGCAGTTCCTCGAGTGGTGCGGGGCGCGCGATCAGGAAACCCTGCACCTGGATGTCGCCCCACTGCGCCAGCGTGTCGAGTTGCCCGGCGCGTTCGATGCCTTCGACGGTGACGGACAAACCGCGGCTCTGGCACAGCTGCACGCAGGAGTGTGCGAACGACGCGGCATTGGCGTTGTCCTCGATGTTGCGCACCAGGCTGCGGTCGAGCTTGACGCGCGTCAGCGGCAATTCCTCGATCGACTTGAGCGTCGAGTAGCCGGTGCCGAAATCATCGAGTGCCACGGCCACGCCAAGGCGGCGCAGGTCGTGCAGTGCCTCGCTGGCGCGCCGGCCCGTTTGCAGCGCCGATTCGGTGAGTTCGATCTCGAGGCAACCCGGATCCATCTGCGCGACGCGCAGCGCCTTCTCCACCGAATCGATGAAGCGCCCGGCCATGAACTGCTGCGCCGACACGTTGACGGCGACGCGCGCGGCCGGCCACGGGCCAGCCCGCAGGTTGCGCGCCGCTTCCACCGCGGTGCGCAGCAGCCAGTCGCTGAGCTCGAGCAGCAGCCCCGACTGTTCGGCGATGTCGATGAATTCGCTCGCCGGCGCGAGCTGGCCATCGCTGTGTTGCCAGCGCAGCAGCGCTTCGATTGCAGTAGTGCGGCCGGTGACGAGCGACACCTCCGGCTGGTAGTGCAGCCGGAAGTCGTCCTCGGCCAGCGCGCGGCGCAGCGCCTGTTCGGTGTGGAAGCGGTGTGAAGCGCCGGCCAGCAGCTCGGCGCGGTAGAACTGGAAGCCGCTGCGCCCCTTGGCCTTGGCATCGTGCAGCGCCGAGTCGGCGGCGCGCAGCAACGACTCCACCGAGTCGCCATGTTGCGGGTAGAGCGCAATGCCGGCACTCAGGCTGACCACCAGGTCGCGCTCGTCGACGCGCAGCGGCGCCGAGAATTCGCGCAGCAAATGCGCCATGAAGCGCTCGACGGCTTCGGCCCGCCGCACCGTCGGGATCACCAGCGTGAACTCATCGCCACCGAGGCGGCACAGGAAGCCGATCCGGCCGGCGGCCTTCTGCAGGCGCGCCGCGATCGCGCGCAGCACGCGGTCGCCGTACTGGTGGCCGAGCGTGTCATTGATCGTCTTGAAGTTGTCGATATCCATGTACAGCACGGCGCAGGTCAGCGATTGCGCGCGCGCCCGTTCGATGGTCAGTTCCAGCCGCTTGTGCAGGTCACGGCGATTGGGCAGCTCGGTCAGCGGATCGTGGTGGGCGAGGTGGCGCAGGTCTTCGGTCCGCTGCGCGATGCGCTCCTCCAGCACCGACTGCTGCTCGCGGAGCGAACGCTGCGAGGTGTGCAGCGCCTCGGCCATGTCGTTGAACGCCGCTGCCAGCTCGTCCAGCTCGCGCATGCCGCCGCGCGGTACACGTGCGTCGAGCGCGCCACCCGCCAAACGCCGCGTGCCCACCAGCAGGCGGCGGACCGGGGAGGCGATACCGACCAGCGCCACCAGCGCAATCAGCAGCACGACGCCCAGTACGCCGAGCGTGACGCGCGTGAGGTTGCTTTCGGTGCGCTCGGCGGCGACGCGCGCTCCACCCGCGGCCTCGGTCAGCGCCTCCCACGCGGGCTTCTGCAGCTTGCTTCCGATCAACGTGTCGAGCTCGTGCGCCGACTGCTCGAATTCGGCCAGCGAGCTGGTGATGATCTGCGCCAGCTGCAGGAAGCGGTTGCGGCCGCGCACGGCCGTGCCCAGGTCGTCGCGCATCAGTTCGAGCCAGGCGCCACCAGGTGAGCGCGCGAATTCCTGCGCGTGCGTGCGGAACAATCCGGTCAGCGCGGCTTCGCTGGCCGCCTCGGCCTGTACCGTTGCATCCGATGGGGCCGCGAACAACATCAGCGCGCTCGCCCGCAGCGTCGCCGCCGAGCGCGATAACTCGGACAGCGATTTCCGGACGTACACCTGGTCGCCTGCCTCGAAGCCGCGCGCCGCCAGCGCGGCGCGGTCGGCGAGCGAATTCAGCGCCGCCAGCGCGGTGCGGCTCTGCGACTCGCGCTGCACGTACAGCTCGGCGATGGCCAGGCCGTGCGTGCGCAGCGCCTCGAGCCGCGGCCGCAGGTCGGCATTTGCGGTGCTCGCCGTCGCGGGCGCGAGCTGCGCATACTCATCGTAGGTCGACAGCAGCCGCTCGGCCGCCAGCGAGATATCCGCGGCCGGACCGTCCGTATTGTTGCGCGTGTGGTCGGCGACCTCACGCTCGTAGGCGACGAGCGCGGCCTCGAGATCGCGCGCCTTGCGCAGCGTCGGCTCGTACTGGCGCTCGACCTTGCGGATCAGCTGCGCGGTATCCTCGGTGCTCTGGTGCGCCAGCCGCATGCCGAGGGCGAGCGCGACGAACACCCCCAGGAAGGCGATGACCAGCGACAGCCCGATGGAGGGTTTGATGGAGCGCATCTGTGCAAAGCATACCCAAGCGACCGGCAACTGGTAGCGGGATTGGCTCGCCGTTCCCCGCGCCGGATGGATCAGCCGATGCGTGACATTATGTTACCGGCGAAGGATCATGGTTCACACATAAAAGGGAGCGCAATGGAAACGCAGGGCGGCGAGCACTATCACGGCCGGATGATCGACATGCTGCAGGCCGTCTGGGGCGAGGGATTCCTCTCGCCGGGCGGTCCGGAGGAGGTGGCCCGGCTGGTCGCCGACGCGGATCTCACCGGCGCCTCGGTGCTCGATATCGGTTGCGGCGCGGGCGGCATCGATATTGCGCTGGTGCGCAATCACGGCGTCGGGTACGTGACCGGCATCGACGTGGAAGACACGGTGCTGGCCAGCGCCCGTGCGCTGGTCGCGCGCCAATCGCTCGGCGCGCGGATCGGGTTGGTCAAGGTCTGTCCCGGTCCGCTGCCGTTTCCGCCCGGCACCTTCGATATCGTGTTCTCGAAGGACAGCATCGTGCACATCGTCGACAAACACGCGCTGATGCTCGAGGTGTTTCGCGTGCTGAAGGCCGGCGGCCGCTTCATCGCCTCCGACTGGCTGATCGGGCACGATGGCGCGCCGTCGCCCGCCATGGCGGAATACATCGCCGCCGAGGGCCTCGATTTCGGCATGGCTTCGCCACGGCGCTACGAGGACGCGATGCGCAGCGCAGGCTTCGTCGACGTGTCGGTCACGAGCCGCAACGCCTGGTATCGCAACCAGGCGCGCACCGAACTGGAACGGCTGCGCGGCGCGGTCGGGGCTGCGGCCGCACGCAGCGTCGGCCAGGACTTCGTCGACGAGAACATCGCGATCTGGTCGCGAATGATCCCGGTGCTCGACAGCGGCGAGCACTGTCCGACGCACCTGCGCGCGACCAAGCCACGCTAGCCGGCGACGCAGCTATTCCGGCAGCGTGACACCCGAGCCGCCCATCTCGCCCGGCATGTCCTTCATCTTCGGCAGCCCGTCGTGCATCCGCAATACCGATTCCTGGTAGTTGACGTGCACGCCGGCGCGAAACGGGAAGCGCGGAATCGAGGCGGCGTATACGTCGGTGACGCCCCAACCCGGATGTTCGGTGTACAGGTGTCCGCCGCAGCTCCGGCACCATTTGCGGTTGCTGCGAGGCGTTTTCGCGAAACTGCCGATGTGATCCGCGCCGCGCTTGATCTTCAGCGCCTCGGGTTTCCATAGCGTAAACGCATTGACCGGCGCTGCCGACCAGCTGCGGCAGGATTCGCAGTGACAGTAGCCCATGCCGACGGGCTCGCCGCTGACGGTGAATTGCACCGTGCCGCAGAAGCAGCTGCCCTGGTGTACAGGTTCATGACTCATGGCTCGTGTTCCTCATGACATCGGGTCGGGTTGCAGGCCCGTGGGTGTGGGACCGGCGTCAGTATCTGTCGCCCCGGCGAGCTCGCCCATGCCCGCGCGTCCAACGTTCTTGCGCAGGACGCCAGCATTTGCTTAGTCTCGCGCATGGATGCCATTTCCGACGTGTTGCGTGTCGTGCGCCTGGGCGGTGCCGTGTATCTCAACGGTGAATTCACGGCACCCTGGTCGATCATCGGCCGCGCCGACCAGCAGTTGTGCGCGGGGTTCCTGCCGCGCTCGCAGCGCGTTGTCTCGTACCACCTGATTACCGAGGGCAGTTGCTGGGCGCGGCTGGCCGACGACGCGGGATCCGCCGTGCGTGTCAACGCGGGGGAACTGCTGGTCGTGCCGCACGGCGAACACCACATCATGGCCAGCTCGCTCGATCTCGAGCCGGTGCCTTCGGCGCCGATGCTGGCCAGCGAGCTCGAGAACTCACCGGGCGAGGTGCTCAAGGTTTCCTATGGCGGGGGCGGCGCAGCCACGCGCCTGGTATGCGGCTTCCTCGCCTGCGACGAGACGCTCACCAATCCATTGCTGGCTTCGCTCCCGCGGTTGTTCACGGTCGACATGCGCAACGACCCGCACTCGGCCTGGCTCGAGAACTCGCTCAGGTTTGCCGCCGAGCAGGCCGCTGAGATCCGCCCCGGCAGTTCCTGCGTGCTGGCCAAGCTGTCCGAGCTGCTGTTCGTCGAAGCCGTGCGTCGCTGCATCGATGCGCTGGCGGACGATCGCCGTGGCTGGTTGGCCGGCGTGCGTGACCGTTTCGTCGGGCGAGCGCTGGCGCTGATGCATGCGCAACCGGCGCGCGACTGGACGGTCGACGAGCTTGCGCGCCGTGTCGGCCTGTCGCGCTCGGCACTGGCACAGCGATTCTCCGATTTGCTCGGCCAGCCGCCGATGCAATACCTGGCGCGCTGGCGCCTGCAGGTCGCGGCGCATGAACTGGCCGCCGGCAACGAGGTACTGGCCACGATAGCGGCCCGCGTCGGCTACGACTCCGAAGCGGCGTTCAATCGCGCCTTCAAGCGCGAATACGGCATGCCGCCGGCGGGCTGGCGCAAGCGCCACGGCCGCTCAGCCGCCGCCCCCGGCAACTGAGCCACGGCGCCTTGCATTCCGGACGCTGGCGCAATCGCGGCGGCGTTCCGGGCATACGCATCGGCGCCCGCATTGCCGATACTGCCACTCCAGGTTTCGATGGAGTGCGGCAATGGAATTCGTGGATCCGCGTGGCTTGCCCGTGTCGCCCGCCCGCGCGAGTGCGATGGAGCGGCTCGACGCGGCGCTCGCCGCGCTCCACGGCTACCGCGGCGATGCGCTGGCCGAAGTGGATGCCTTGCTCGCGGACGAACCCGGCTTCGTCAGCGCGCGCTGCCTGCGCGCCGGATTGCTGGTGCTCGCCGATGACCGTGCCGCCGACCGCGAGCTCGCTACCGAGCTGGCCGCACTGGATGCGCTGCGCGCGCACGCTACGGCACGCGACCATGCGCACGCGTGCGCCGCGCGCGCCTGGCTGGGCGGCGATGCGCACCTGGCTTTGCAATACTATGGTGACATCGTCGCGCGCCACCCGCGCGATTTGCTGGCGTTGCAGATAGCGCACAACCTGGACCTGCGGCTGGGCGCCACGGAGTCCCTGCGTGATCGGATTGCGGCGGTATTGCCGCACTGGCATGAGGGCCTGGCCGGCTACGGGTGCGTGCTCAGCATGTACGCCTTCGGTCTGCAGGAAAACGCGCACTGCGAGGCTGCGCTCCACGTCGGCCGCCACGCCCTCGAGTTGACGCCCGGCAATCCAGGCGCCATCCACGCGATTGCCCACGTGCATCACCGTCGTCGCGAGGCCGCCGAGGGCCTGCGCTGGCTGCGGCACACGCGCGCGAGCTGGGACGGCAACAGCGCATTCAGCGTGCACAACGCCTGGCACGAGGCATTGTTCCACCTGCAGCTCGAGGACGTGGACGCCGCACTGGCCATCTACGATGGCAGGATCCGCTCGGCCGGCAATTCCGGTGTCTCCGCGCTGGTCGACGCTTCGGCGCTGCTGTGGCGGATCGCGCTGCGCCGCGCGGGCCTGCAGCAGCGCTGGGACGAGCTGGCCGACCTGTGGGAACGCAAGGTGCAGGACCAGCGCCGCATCTTCAACAACGTGCACGCGCTGATGGCCTGCGCCGCGGCCGGGCGCGAGCGCAGTGCGGCGCGCATCATCGGGCTGATCGCCGACCGCCAGTTGCAACGCACGGTTGTTACTGCCGACCAGCGCCTGGGCCTGCCGGTATCCATGGGCGTGCACGCCTTCTGCCGCGGACAGTACGCCGAGGCCGTGCAGCAGCTCACGCAGGTGCGCGAGCTGGCGCGACGCTGTGGCGGCAGCGTGGCGCAGTGCGACCTGGTGGAACTGACGTTGCGGGAGGCGCAGGCGCGCCACGCGCGGCGGCTGCTTCAGGCTGCGCCCGCCGCGTCCTTGAGCGCGGCGTAGCGGCCCGAGGGCGAGAGGTCCTCACCGGCTGCCCGGGCTTTCCACAACTCGTTGCGCCTCGAAACGAAGGCGCTGCTGGCGAGCAGCTCGAGCGAGCCGGGTCGGGAGAACAGGTAACCCTGCCCGGCTACGCAGCCGAGCTTCAACAGTGCCTCGACCTGCGGTTCGAGTTCGATGCCTTCGGCGACGGTGTCGAGCCCGAGGGTCTCGCCGAGCGTGATCACGGCGCGCGCCAGCTCCGGGCCGTTCGAGGTGTTGGTCAGCCGGCCGACGAAGGAGCGGTCGATCTTGAGGATGTCGATCGGAAAGCGGTGCAGGTACGAGAGCGAAGAATAGCCAGTGCCGAAATCGTCGATCGCGAGCCGCACGCCGAGCGATTTCAGCTGCAGCAGCCGGCCCAGATTCGCCTCGGTATTGTGCATGATGGTGCTTTCCGTCAGCTCGATCACCAGGTTGCCGGGTTCGAGGCCGGATTGCTTCAACACCAGCGCGACATCCTGCGCCAGGTCGCCGTGCTCGAGATGACGCGCGGAGATGTTCACGGCCACGCGCAGCCCCGTACCGCCGGCGATGCTGCGGCGCCAGGCATGCACTTCGCGGCAGGCCTGCGCCAGCACCCAACGGCCGAGCTTGACCACCTGGCCGCACTCCTCCGCGATCTGGATGAAGCGGTCGGGCATCAGCACGCCCAACTCCGGATGCCGCCAGCGCACCAGCGCCTCGACGCCGAGCAGGCTGCGCGTCCCGAGATCGACGATCGGCTGGTACTCGACGAAGAATTCCTCGTTGGCGACGCCGCGGGCAATGTCCGCCACCAGCCGCGTGCGTTCCAGCAGCAACTCCTGCATCGGCGGCTGGAAGGCAACGAAGCGGTTCTTGCCGGCGGACTTCGCGTGGTACATGGCGATGTCGGCCTTGCCGAGCAGCGCTTCGGCGCTGGTCTCGGCATTCGAGAAGGCCACGCCGATGCTGGCGGAGATGCGCACTTCGGTGCCGCCCAGGTTGAAGGGCTGGTCGAGCTGCTCGATCAGCGCGGCGGCCAGCGATTCGACTTCGCCGATCGTCGATATGCCCTCGAGCAGGATCGCGAACTCATCGCCGCCGAGGCGCGCCACCGTATCGGAGAAACGGGTCGACTTGACCAGCCGCTGCGCCACGGCCTGCAGCAGCCGGTCGCCGACATCGTGGCCGAGTGAATCGTTGACGCTCTTGAAGTTGTCGAGATCGACGAACATCACCGCCATCTGGCTCTGTGCCCGCCGCGCCAGCGTCAGCGAATGCTGCAACCGGTCGCGGAACAGGCTCCGGTTGGCGAGCAGCGTCAATGAATCGTGGAACGCGAGCTGGCGCAACTGCTCCTCGAGCGCCTTGCGTTCGGTGATGTCGCGCAGGTTCAGCGCCAGGCCCTGCACGGCCGGATCGTTCA
>JAFEDW010000087.1 GCA_018241455.1 Pseudomonadota bacterium
CGCCACCAGCACCAGCGGCAGGCCCGTCAACAGCCAATGCACGCAGGTCTTGGCCAGCAGCAGCCAGGCCAGCGGCAACCCGCAGACTGCCAGTTGTTCGAGCGAACCGTCCTGACCATCTTCACGAAACAGCAGTTCCAGCGCCAATAACGACGATAACAGGGCCGCCACCCACAGCGCACCGGGCGCGATGTCTCTGAGGCGCGACATTTGCGGATCGGTCGCCAGCGGAAACAGCGTCGTGACGACCAGGAAAAACAGCAGCGGCTGCAGCCACTCGCCGGGGCGCCGCAGGCCGAGGCGCAGGTCGCGCTGGATCAGCAACCAGCCAGCCCGTGCCGGCGACACGCGACTGGCAGCCGGCGCGCTCATGAAAGCTCGAGCTCGCGCAGCGCATCCCCGGGGAGCGAGAGCGCGTGGTGCGTGGCGACGACGGCGAGGCCGCCGCGCGCGAGGTGGGCGGCGAGTTCCTGCGCGAACAGCTGTTGTCCGCGCACATCGAGATTCGCAGTCGGTTCATCGAGCAGCCACAGCGCGCAGTCGAGCAGCAGCACGCGCGCCAGCGCAACGCGGCGTTGCTGGCCCGCCGACATCTGCCGTGCCAGCCGCCCGTCGCGCTGCGTGAAACCGACGCGCGCCAATGCAGCGTCGATGGTCGCGGCGTCGAGCGGCCGCCGCAGGCCCGCTGAAAACCGCAGGTTCTCCACCGCCGACAGGTCGGCCTTGAGCGCGGTGCCGTGGCTGAGCCACGCCAGTTCGCTGTGGTAAGCGTGCGGATCGCGAAGCGTATCCGCGCCGCGCCACTGCACCGACCCGGACTCGAGCGGCAGGAGCCCTGCGAGTGCGCGCAGCAGCGTGGATTTTCCGGCGCCGTTGGCGCCCGTGACCTGCAGGCATTGGCCGGCAGCCAGCTCGAAGCGCAGTCCGCGCAGCACGTGCAGGTCGCCACGCCAGAGATGCAGGTCGTGTGCTGCGAGCAGTGTCATGGTGCGGACGGCGGGACTCGAACCCACACTCCCTTTTCAAGGAAGCAGATTTTCCTGCCACTTCGGCTTTCGCCGCCGCCCGCGCGCGTCGCGCGGCGTTCGTGGTCTGGACTATCCCTTCGCCCTGGCCGGAGGTTTCCGGCGGTAGGCGCCGCCCGTCTAGTCTCTACACCTTCCCCTCGCGGGGCGTGGCTCGGGATTGGCCTGGATCGAAAGCGGTAGCGTTCCCCGAGTTTGGGCGGTTCTGCACCGCGGGTTTCCCCCCGGGCACTCCGGTCAAAGTCTGCTGCGTATACCAGTTTCGCCACGTCCGCAATCGGTGCTGGAGGCTAGGGTCGGAATCGAACCGGCGTACACGGCTTTGCAGGCCGCTGCATGACCACTCTGCCACCTAGCCTTCAAAGAGTGATTGGAGCGGGAAACGAGGCTCGAACTCGCGACCTCAACCTTGGCAAGGTTGCGCTCTACCAACTGAGCTATTCCCGCACCGTCAGGAAGGCGGGAATTGTAGGGCGTAGCGGCCCCAAGTCAAGGAATCCTAAGCTAAAACGCGTAGCCGACCGACAGCACCAGCGTCGATGGATTGAACTTGATATGGGTCTTGCGGATCACCCCGGCGGTATCGCCGACGTAATCGCTGTTGACCTTGGCCACGTCGTACGAGGCGTAGGCGCTCCAGTTGTCCTTGATGTGCCAGCGCAATCCGGCGGTAAATACCGGCCCGGTCGAGCTGCTCAGCTTGATCGCCGTCGGGCCGCCGTTGGCGGCATCGCCCGCCGCGGTCGACTTCAGGTCGTAGAAGCGCGTGTAGTTGACGCCCGCTCCCAGGTAGGGGCGCAACGCCGCGTCTTCATCGCGGAACACGTAGTTGACGAGGATCGAGGGCGAAAACCATTTCGCGGTCGAGACGACCTGGCCGTTGAACGGCACGGAACCCAGCGTCGCCGGGCCTTTGCCGACCGTTTCGGTCTTCGGTGGCACACCCGCCGCGAGCTGTGCGACGAAATGCGGTGAGAGCCGGCGCAGGTAGGCGAAATACGGCGTCGTGACGTTCTTGACATCGACGTTGACACCCGGCGGCACGTACGGGCCGGTGAGGTCGTCGGCCTTGGCGTCGTACATGACGATGTATGCACCGACGCGCACTTCGTTGTTCGCCATGTTGCCGGCAGCCCACGCCGAAGCGCCGGCCGACAGAACGGCGAGCGCCACGCCTGCTGTGATCATGTTTCGGTTATTCATGTCAGCCCCCCAGGAATTGGCTGAAAAAGCCGCGCGCCGCGGCCGAGCAGAACGGCGCGACCGTGGTGTGATAGCTCTGAACCACGGCGAATTGGCCCGCCTGGTCGGCCGCCGCGGCATCTCCGCCGGCGGCCACAGTCGAATCGTAGGCGGCCTGGTATATAGCGCCCTTGGCGGTGGCGAATCCGCCCTCTGCGAGCGCAAACGGATCACCCGCGCCGAGGCCCGCCTCGAGATCCAGGACAGTTACCAGGCTGGTCGGAATGGCAACAGCGGTGCGCGCGACCGGTACACCCTGCGCCTCCCACCAATAGGAGATGGTGATCGTGTTGACCGGAAAGAACACGACCGGATCGTTCCCGCCGCCGCACATCAGCACCGGTACCTGCGGGATCCAGCTACGAAGGTCATTCTGTTTGAACGCCAATCGCAGCGTATTCGTCGGCGCGGTGGCCAGCTGGAATGTAGGTTGCGGCAACAGCGCCCCGTCCGGCTGCCCCGCCGCATCAGCGACATAGGCGACGCGGAAACTGTTCTTCACCAGGTTCATCGTCCCGAACCCCAACCTGAACAGCGGCGTCCTCGGATCATTCGGATCACTGGGTTCGGCAAGCAGCGCGTCGAGAGTCGCATTGCCCGTAACGGGCGTCGTGCTATTGAACAGCTGCAGCTGCGGCAGTTTGCCCGTGCTGATGAGCGTGTCGATCGGCGTGGTGCTCGGCAGCAGCCCTTCGATGCTGGCCGAATAGGCGTCTTCGAAGATGTCGCTGGTCGCCGAGTAAATGTTGCCGTAGGACTTCTGGTAGCTGGTGGTCAGTAGCGGTGTAAAGATCGTCGAACCGAGGTTCACCTTGCCGAAGAACACCGCATCGCCGAAGGCCTCGAGCGCATACGGTCCCGACATCGGCGCCGACGCGGTGACCGTCATTCCGGCGGCCTGCAGCGCCTTGTGCGTCGCCATCGCGACGTAGCCGCCCTGCGAGTAACCGCTGATGAACAACTGGCCGTTGTCGGTGGTCGTGCTCGCCAGCACCTTGCCCAGCGCCTTGCGCGCGGCGGTGAGCGCGTCGATCATGTCCTTCGATTGCGCATCGGCGTTCAGGTACGGGTGGAACGTGCCGTCCGAGGTGTCGTAGCCGACGTAGTTCGGCGCGACGACGATGTAGCCCTGCGCGGCGAACATCGCGGCGATCAGCGCCCCTTCGCTGTTGTTCGGGTCGGTGATGTCAGCGAGGTTCGCCGCCTTGTCGGTCTGCGTGCCGTGCGCATACAACAGGATCGGGCGCGGCCCTGAGCAGGCCGGCGCTGCACCGGTCGGGATCATCAGCGCCGCGGAGGCGCTGGCCGGCACATCGCCTGTCGGGCTGGCGTTGACCGTGTAGTAATGCATGTAGTTGAAATCGACGCCGCAGGCCGGCGCACCGGTCACCTGCAGCAACTGCGTACCCGAGGCACTGGCGCCGAGCTCGGCGGCGAGCGTCATTGCGTCGACGGAGGCGATGCGGAACGGCGGGTTCTCCACCAGCGTACCGCGCGTAGTGCTGTTGTCGACGGCGGACGTGGGCGTGTCGCTGCCGCAGGCGGTCAGCACCGCAACCGAGCACAACAACGCGATTCGCAAAGCGAGAGTCTTCATGCCTGCCTCCTGACCCCATGGCGGCGAAACTTGAGGGGAAATTCTACGCCAGATGCGCGCATGCGCGCTAAGTGAAAACCGAGGGTTCGATTTGGTCGGGGCGAGAGGATTTGAACCTCCGACCCCTTGCACCCCATGCAAGTGCGCTACCAGGCTGCGCCACGCCCCGACCGTAAGCGAAATGATAGGTCAGCGCCGCAGGATGCGCAGCACTTCTTCCAGTTCGAGGCGTACCTGGCGAACGATCTGCTGGCTCTGGCTGACGTCGGTGCGCGCTTCATCGCCGCCCAGCTTGTTGCGCGCGCCGCCGATCGTGAAGCCCTGCTCGTACAGGAGGCTGCGGATCTGGCGGATGACGATGACGTCCTGGCGCTGATAGTAGCGGCGGTTGCCGCGACGCTTGACCGGCTTGAGCTGCGGGAACTCCTGTTCCCAGTAGCGCAGCACGTGCGGCTTGACGCCGCACAGCTCGCTGACTTCGCCGATGGTGAAATAACGCTTGCCGGGAATCGCCGGCAATTCGTTATTGTTCTTTGCTTCCAGCATATGCCTCGACCCGTGCCTTGAGCTTCTGCCCTGGCCGGAATGTGACAACACGCCGCGCGCTGATCGGAATCTCCTCGCCGGTTTTCGGATTGCGACCGGGCCGCTGATTCTTGTCGCGCAGATCGAAGTTGCCGAAGCCCGAGAGTTTAACCTGTTCGCCGGTCGCGAGCGCGCCGCGCACTTCCTCGAAAAACAGATCGACGAGTTCGCGCGCCTCACGCTTGTTCAGGCCGAGCTGATTGAAGAGCGCCTCGGCCATTTCTGCTTTCGTGAGAGCCATCGTTCTAGTCTCTTATTCTGGCGTCCAAGCTCGAGCGCAATTCCGCGCGCACTGCAGCGACAATCGCGTCCGCGTCGGCATCGGTAAGAGTGCGAGATAAATCCTGCAAAATCAACCCCAAAGCGATACTTTTTCGACCTGATTCTACTCCCTTCCCCTGGTAGATGTCGAAAACGCGCAGTTCAAGCAGCCGGGTTGAGGCGGCAACACTAACACGTTCGGCAATGCGTCCAAAAGTCTCGTCGGCGGCCACGGTGAAAGAAATATCGCGGCGAATCTGCGGAAAGCTCGACACCGGCGCATAGCGCACCGCGGCGTTTTGGGTTACCGCCTGATAATCCAGTTCGAACAGCAACGGCCCATATGTAAAATCAAACTCCTGCACCAGCGCCGGGTGCAGTTCACCAAGCTGGCCGATCACGCGGCCATCGCGCGCGATCTGCGCGCTGCGGCCGGGATGCAGGCTGGGGACCGACGCACCCGGTTCGTAGCGGCACTCGGCGGCGCGTCCGCCGAGCGAGAGCAGCGCGACGACATCCGCCTTCAGGTCATGGAAGTCGCTGTCGGTGCGCGGGCTGCCCCATTGCTCCGGCAGCCGTGCGCCCGTGGCGATGCCGGCGATCATGCGACGCTCGACCACGGACCCGCCCGTTGCGCGATGGAATTGCGTCGCAATCTCGAACAGCCTGACCCGCTCGCGCTGGCGACGCAGGTTTTCACGGGCCGCGTTCAACAGCCCTGGCCACAACGAAGCGCGCATCACCGCCAGGTTGCTGGCGATCGGGTTGCGGACACCGACGGCGTCGGTCGTGCCGCAAATCTTCGCCTGCAGCGCTGGATCGGTGAAACCAAAGGTGATCGCTTCGCTGTAGCCCCGCGCGGCCAGCAGTTGCAGCACGCTGCGCTCGCTGCTGTGCGCTTCGCTGCTGCCGGCGATGATGCGTGCACCGGTGGGCGCCGCCTCCGGAATCGCATCGAGTCCGCCGGTGCGCGCCAGTTCCTCGATCAGGTCGGCCTCGATCGTGATATCGAACCGCCAGGACGGCGGCGTGACGTGCCAGCCGTCTGCGGTTGGGCTTTCGACCGTCATGCCGAGCGCGCGCAGGCGCGCCTGGATTTCGGCCGCGGGGACGGCCACACCCAGCAGCCGCCTGACCTGCGAGGCGCGCAACGGCACCGGCGATCGCCGCGGCAATTCCTCCGGCAACTCCTCGATGCGGAGCGGGCCTGGCCGGCCGCCCGCGATCGCGCAGATCAGTTCGCTGGCGCGCTCGATGGCGCGTTCCTGGCCGGTCGGGTCGACGCCGCGCTCGAAGCGCTGCCCGGCGTCGGTGATCAGTCCGTAGCGGCGGCTGCGTCCGGCGACCACGGCTGGATCGAACCACGCCGCCTCGAACAACACGTCGGTCGTGCTGCCGGAGATCGCGCTCGCCGCCGAACCCATGACGCCGCCCAGGCCCACCGGACCGCTCTCGTCGGCGATGACCAGCACATCGGGTTCGAGCGCCACTTGGCTGCCTTCCAGCAGCCGCATTTTTTCGCCCGGTGCGGCGCGCCGCGCTTGCAAGCCGCCCTTCAGTTTCGCCAGGTCATAGGCGTGCATCGGCTGGCCCAACTCGAGCATCACGTAGTTCGTCACATCGACGAGCGGACTGATCGAGCGCAGCCCCGCGCGCTCGAGCCGATCGCGCAGCCAAACCGGCACCGCGCGGCGGTTGTCGATGCCGCGGATGATGCGCCGCCCGAAACGCGCGCAGCCGGCGCCGGGCATCAGCCGCACGGGAAACTGTTCGTCGATTTGCACGCGAGCCGGGGCCACGTCGGGATGCGGCGCCGCGCGCAGCGGCCGTCCGCTCGCCGCGGACAGTTCGCGCGCGATGCCGAGCACCGACATCGCATCGCCGCGGTTGGGCGTGATGCCGATCTCGAGCAGCGACTCGTCGAGCCGCAGGTAATCGCGCAGCGATGCGCCGACCGGCGCATCGGCCGGCAGCTCCAGGATACCCTCGCCCGCTTCGCTCAAGCCCAGTTCGCGCGCGGAACACAACATGCCCTGCGATTCGACGCCGCGCAGCTTGGCCGCGCCGATGGTCTTATCCCCGGGCAGTTGCGCACCGACGACCGCCAGCGCGGTACGCAACCCGGCGCGTGCGTTGGCCGCGCCGCAGACGATCTGCAATTCGCCGCCACCGGCGTGGTCCGGGCCCGCATTGACCTTGCAGACCCGCAGCTTGTCGGCCTGCGGGTGCGGCGCGGCGCTGGCGATCTCGGCGACGACGACGCCACTGAACGGAGGCGCGGCCGGCGCGAGCGATTCCACTTCGAAACCCAGCATCGTCAGCCGATCGGCCAGCTCGCGGTCGTTCCACGGCACGTCGACCCAGGCGCGCAGCCAGGACACGGGTAACTTCATCGCCGGCCCCGCATGCCTCAGCCGCGCGCGAACTGCGCCAGGAAGCGCAGGTCGTTGTCGAAGAACAATCGCAGGTCGTTCACGCCGTAGCGCAACATCGCGAGGCGCTCGATGCCGAATCCGAACGCGAAGCCGGTGTAGCGCTCGGCGTCGATGCCGCAGGCCTTGAACACGTTCGGGTGCACCATGCCGCAGCCGGCGACTTCGAGCCAGCCGGTCTGCTTGCACACGCGGCAACCCTGCCCGTCGCACAGCACGCAGGAGATGTCCACTTCGGCCGACGGTTCGGTGAACGGGAAGTACGACGGCCGCAAGCGCATCGAAAGCGGTCGCTCGAACAGCGACTCCATGAACTGGTGCAGCGCCGATTTGAGGTTCGCGAAGCTGATGTCGGTGTCGATCAGCAGGCCTTCGAGCTGGTGGAACATCGGTGAATGGCTGACGTCGGAATCGCAGCGGTAAACGCGGCCCGGTGCGATCAGCGCGATCGGCGGCTTGCGGCTCATCATCGCGCGCACCTGCACCGGCGAGGTGTGCGTGCGCAGCAGCATGCCGTCATCGAGGTAGAACGTGTCGTGCATTGCCCGCGCCGGATGATCGGCCGGGATGTTCAGCGCCTCGAAGTTGTGGAATTCGTCTTCCACCTCCGGGCCCTCGGCCACGTCATACCCGGCATTGCGGAACACCTCCTCGATGCGCAGGCGCAGCCGCGTGATCGGGTGCGCGCCGCCGATGACCTCGCCGCGCCCCGGCAGCGTGACGTCGACGCCGCCGGCGGCCAGTTCGCGCGCCACGGCGGCCTGCTCGAGCGCCGCGCGC
>JAFEDW010000088.1 GCA_018241455.1 Pseudomonadota bacterium
GGTGATCGTCATCATCGGTGTCGTCATCGGCGGTGTGTTGCTGGCCTTCGGCGCGCGCGGGCGCGACGAGCAGCTCGAGCGCGAGCGCGATCGGCTGGTCGCGCTGATGACCTACGTGCAGGAGCGCGCGGCGCTGCAGACGATCGAGTACGGCCTGCGTTGCGAGCAGGGTGGCTATCGTTTCGTCATGTACGACTCGCGCAAGAGCCTGTGGCTCGAGGACCCGCTCGACGAAGCGCTGCGGGCGCGCCTGCTGCCCGCCGGACTCGACCTGACCCTCGTCATCGAAGATCGCAAGATCGTGCTGCCGGCGCATACCGACGAGGCCAGGATCACCGCGTCGACCGACCTGACGCCGCAGGTGATCCTGTACTCGAACGGCGACCTGACGCCCTTCACGCTGACGCTGCTGCGCACCGCCGCCGGAAAGAGCGCCGCGCTGTCGGGCACGGCGGCCGGCAAGATCGCGGCGGTGGCCGACACCGGACCGAATCCATGAAATCGCAGCGCGCTTTCACGCTGGTCGAAGTGCTGGTGGCATTGATCATCGTCGCGTTGGGCATGGGCGCCGCGCTGAAGGCGCTGACTTCCGCGGCCGACAACACCTCGCGGCTGCGCGAGAAGACTTTCGCGGCGTGGGTGGCGCTCAACCAGCTGGCGACCGAGCGCCTCGGCACTGGGCTCAATACGAGCGCGGGCAAGGAAGGCGAAGTCGACTTCGCCGACTCGCGCTGGCACTGGCAACAGACGATCGAGGACATGCAGGTGCCGGGGCTCAAGCGCATCACCGTGCGCGTGCGGCATTCCGACCAGCCGGACAAGCCGGGCGGACCGAAACGCTCGGTGGCCCCGGACGACTGGCTCGCCACGGTGGTCGGATTCCGTGGCGATTCGCTGCAGTTCCCGCAGAGCGAATTGGCCGGCTGGGACGATGCCGGCGGCGGGCAGCAGCAACCCACGCCCGTGCCCGGGCAAAACTCGACGCCCTCGACGACCCCACCGCCGTTCCAACCACCCGGAACATGAGCCCGCGTCGCCGCAACGCCACCGGCTTCACGCTGGTCGAACTGATGGTCGCGGTGCTGATCACCGCGATCCTGTTCGCGATGGGCTACGGCGCCCTGTCGCAGGCGCTCACCAGCCGCAAGGCAGTCGATGAACAGAGCACGCGGTTATCGGCACTGCAGCAGGCATTCCGCATCATCGAGCAGGATATCGAAATGATGCAGCCGCGCCCGGTGCGGGACCTGCTCGGCAATACCTATCTCGGCGCCGCCTACGTGGACCCGAATTCACTTCCGACCGGCACCCTCGGGGCCGCCGGCAACTCCACGCTCGCCGCGGCGCCCGACGGCGTCGTGCAGCTGAGCTTCACGCGCGGCAGCTGGGCCAATCCCGCGGGACTGCCGCGCAGCGAGCTGCAGCGCGTGGGCTATCTGGTACGCGGCGGCAAGCTGATCCGGCAGCACATGCTGGTACTCGATGCCACCAGCGGCAACGTGCCGGAAGAGCGTGAGCTGCTCGACCAGGTCGAGCTGCTGCATTTCCGTTTCCTCGACGAATCGCTGGCCTGGTCGGATTCATGGCCCACGCCGGCGCTGCAACGACAGTCACCCGCGGTGCAGTTGCGCGCGCGGCCGATCGCGGTGGAAGTCACGCTGAAGCTCAAGGACTACGGCGTGCTGACGCGCATCATCGAGGTGGCCGGATGAAAGGCCGGCAGCGGGGCATCGCGTTGCTGACCGCGCTGATCCTGGTCGCGATCGCAGCGATCGTCGCCACGGCGATCGAATGGCAGAGCCAGCTGTCGACGCGGCGTGCGGTCGCCGTGTTCACGGTTGCACAAAGCTTCGCGCTGGCCGAGGGCGCCGAGGCGCTTGCCGGCTACGCGCTCAAGAACAGCCGCAAGAACAGTCCGCAGCTGACCGCGCCGAACCAGGACTGGGCCGCGCCCTACGGTCCGGTGGAAATCGAAGCGGGCGCGGTGCTCGAGGCTTCGCTCGAGGACCAGGCCGGAAAATTCAACCTGAACAGCGTCGTCATGGCCGCGGGCGCCGGCAACCCGCTGCAGCCCGCGGGCGACGCGGCATCGATCGCCGGCATGAACGCGCCGCTGGTCGAGAACGACACGGCCGTGCAGCAGTTCGAAGCGCTGCTCGCCAGCCTGAACATCGATACGAGCTTCGCCACGCGCCTGGTCGACTGGATCGACACCGATAACCAACCGACGTTTCCCGGCGGTGGCGAGGACAGTTTCTACATGGCGCAGGCACCGCCGCATCGCGTGCCCAACATGCCGCTCACCAGCATTAGCGAATTACTCGCGATGGGCATGGATCGCGCCAGCTACGACAAACTGAAGCCGTTCGTCACGGCGCTGCCGCCCGACACCAAGCTCAACATCTGCACCGCTCCCGGCGAAGTGCTCGATGCGGTCTCGGGCTCGCGCAGCTACGGGATCGATCCGAAGGAAATGATCGCGCAGCGCGCGCAGTTCAGTTGCTATCCGACGCAGCAGGCCTTCCTCGACGGTGTGTCCGCGAACTGGAAAGCCTATGTATCCAGCCACATCGACACGCGCTCATCGTACTTCCGGCTGCGCACCTGGATCACTATTGGCACCACGCGATTCACCTTGTACAGTCTGATCAGGCAGGACCAGAGCGGGCAGATTCGCCCCATCCTCAGAACCTTCGGCACAGAGTAATCATGGCGGAATGGCTCATCGTGCGCATGCCACGCGCCGCCGGCACCGCGGCCGCCTGGCTCGTCACCGACGAAGCGGGTCGTCCGCTGGCCGCGGTGCAGACCGGCTCGCTCGAATCCGCCGCGGCCGCTGGCAGCGGCCGGCGTATCGCGGTGCTGGTGCACGCCGCCGAGATCCTCAGCCTCGAGGCCGAATTGCCGGCACGCGCCGGCGCGCGCGCCGCGCAGCTGGTGCCGTTCGCGCTCGAGGAGCAGCTGGCCAACGACATCGACGCGCAGCACTTTGCCGTGGCGGCGGCGGGCCCGAGCGGCCGCACGCCGGTCGCGGTGGTAAGCCGCGCGCTGCTCGATGACTGGCTGGCGCAGCTCAAGGCCGCCGGCCTCGCACCCGATTTGATGTGCAGCGAAGCGGCGCTGCTGCCGCGCATCGCCGGACAGGCCGTGGCGCTGCTCGACGGCGACACGCTGCTGCTGGCCGAAGGCAGAGAGCAATCGCCCGTCGTGCTGTCGGCGCCGGCCGGCGGATTCGCGAGCGCCCTCGACATCGCGCTTGGCGAACGGGCCATCGAGACCAGCCTGCAGTTGTACAGCAATCCGATCGACTGGCAGCGGCGGTCCGCGGAGGTCGAGGCGACTCGCGCACGGCTCGCCGGACTGCACACGCAGCTGCTGGCGTCGGGCGCGCTGCCGTGGCTGGCGGCACAGTTGCCACAGGCGGCGCCGATCAACCTGCTGCAGGGTCCGTACGCGCCACGCACGTCGCTGCGCGCCAACTGGGGCCGCTGGCGCATGGCCGCGGGCCTCGCGGCCGCGCTGCTGTTGCTGCACGCGGGCTCGCAACTCTATGCCTTGTGGCACCTGGGACGCGAGGCGCGCGAACTCGACAGCCAGATCAGCGCACTCGCCGGCCCGCGATTCGCGGGTGCGAGCGAATCGATCCGGCCGCGGCTCGAAGCCGAGCTGCGCGAGCCGGGCGCGGCCGGCGGCCGCTCCGGCCTGCTGCCGGCACTGCAGGTGCTGGCGCAGGCGATGAATGTCGCGCCCGGCGCGCGGCTGCGCTCGTTGAGTTTCCGCGACGGCGCGCTGCAGCTCAAGGTGCGCGCCAGCGACGCACAGAGCATCGACCGCATCAATCAATCGTTGCGCTCGGCTGGCTGGCAGGCGGAGCTCACTTCGGGCGGCGCGGCGGGCGATGCGTTCGAAGGCGACATTGCGCTGCGCGGCGGGTCCGGCTGATGGACGCGATCAGGGCCTGGTTCAATTCGCTGGCTGTCCGCGAGCAGCGCGTGGTCGCACTCGGTGCCGCCGCGGCGCTGCTGTTGCTGCTGTTCGGCGCATGGCTGCCGGTCGAGCGGCGCGTCGCGCGCCTCGAGCAGCAGGTCCAGACGCGGCGGGCCGACCTGGCCTGGCTGCAATCGATCGGACCGCAGCTGGAAGAGCTGCGCGCGCGGCCCGCAGGGGGCGGCGGCGAGTCGCTGGTCGTGCTGGCCGATCGGGTCGCGCACGAGACCGGCATTGCGCGCTCGCTCAATACCCAGGCCGGGACCGACGGCACGCTCAGCGTGCGGCTCGAACAGGTTGGCTTCGATTCGCTGCTGAACTGGGCGGGCGAACTCGTGCTGCGGCACGGCGTGCGTGTCGTCTCGGCCAACATCGACAGTGGCGCGAGTTCGGGCCTGGTCAGCGCCACGATCGTGCTGCGCGCGTCCTGAAAGGCCCGCACGTGTCGCGGCGCGCTTTGCTGACCCTGATGGCGGTGTTGTTCGCGTTCACGGTGCTGGTGCGTGCGCCGGCCCGCTGGCTGCAGGGCGCCCTGCCCGCCGGAGTCGAGTGTCGCTCGATCGCAGGATCACTCTGGCACGGCCGCTGCGCGCGACTGCAACTGCCCGGCGCCGCGCTCGATGGCGTCAGCTGGACGCTGCACGCGTGGCCACTGCTGCTCGGCCATGTCGACGTTGATTTACAGAGCGCTGACGCGGTGGCAACCGGCGCGGCGCGCGTATCGCTTGGGCTCGGCGGGCTGCGCTCGCTCCGCGGGCTGCACGCGCAGTTGCCGATCGAATCCGGCCGCTTGCCGCTGTTTCCCGCCGGCTGGGCAGGCCGGCTCGACCTGGATTTCGACGCCGTCGACTTCGACGCCGGCCGCATCACGCGGATCGTCGGCGTGGCGACAGCGCGCGAGCTCGAGCAGCGTAATCCGCCGCTGCCCTTCGGCAGCTATGAATTGCGATTTGCGCCCGCCGCACGAGACCGCGCTGGCGGCGATGCGCCGCTGCGCGGCGAGTTGCGCGACCTCGGCGGGCCGCTGGCGGTCAGCGGAGCCCTGACGGTCCGCAACGGCCGCGAATACGCGCTGGCCGGGCTGGTCGCGACACGGCCCACGGCCAGCGCCGAACTCGCAAGGCTCGTGGACTACCTCGGCGCGGCCGATGCCCAGGGCCGCCGTTCGTTCACGCTCGAAGGATCGTTCTAGGCGCCACCGGGCGCCTGCACCGCGACTTCGCGGAACACGCCGAGCAGCGGAAAATACAGCGCCGCGCGCACCGCGCCCGGCGCCCATGCGCGCGCCAGCTGCACGTAGCGTTGCAGCTGCGGCCGATAGCGTTCCGCTTCCTGCGCCAGGAATTGCTCGAGCTCGCCGCCTTCATGGCTGCTGGTCTTGTAGTCGACGATCCAGCGCACGCCGTCGGGCTCCACCAGCAAGCGGTCGACGATGACATTGACGATGCGGCCCTCGTGCAGGCCGCTGAGCCGCAGTTCGCTGTATGCGGCCGCGTGCGACGCATCGAGCAGCCAACGTCCGCGCGCATCGCGCAGCGTCGCGCCGAGCGCCTGCACGACCCGCTGCGAAGCGGCCGCGCGCTCGGCCGGCTCGACACCCAATTCCGCCAGCCAGGCCAGGTAGTCACCCGCGGCGAGATCCGGCGCATCGGGCAGCGGCGCCCGCTGCGACAGGCGCTGCATTTCCGCGTGCACGATCGTGCCGACCGCGCGCGCTGTCATGCCCACCCACAGGTATTCCGGCTGCGTGCCGGTATCGCGCAGCGAATGCTGCAGGCGCTCGACGGCCACCATCGACGGGAGCGATTGCGGTGCCCAATCGGCCGGCAACTGCCAGCCCGCCGCGGCCGGTAATGCCCCTGCACTGGGCGAAGGAGGCGTTGGGTTTGTGATGGCAGCCGATTCCGCGCTCGCCGCGGCGCGCTCGAACTGCGCGGCGACGCTCGGCCACAACAGCGCCAGCGGCGTCGCGGCGCGCGGCGCGAGGGCACCATCAGTGGTGAGGCGCGCCGCGCCGAACCAGTGCAACTCGCGCCGCGCACGCGTCGCGGCCACGTACAGCAGCCGCGCACGCTCGAGCTGCCCGCGCCGGCGGCGCAGCCACTTGATGTAGCGGCCGAGCGTGCGCCCGTCGCCTGAACCCGCGGCGCTGATCGGCGCGAGCAACAGCTCGGTGCCGCCGCCGCTGCCCGGCAATTCGAGCCAGTTGAGCAGCGGCTCGCGATCGCCGCGTGGCGCGCGGCCGGTGCCCGGCACGATGACGACGTCCCACTCCAGCCCCTTGGCGCCATGCATCGTCAGGATTTCCACCGCCCCCGCCACGGCCGGCGGCGAGGCATACAGCTCGTCCGCGAACGCATCGAAGGCGTCGCCGGCCAGCGTCTCGGCCTGGCTGTCCGCGGCCAACGCCTGGATGAATTCCTGCGCATCGAGCAGGTCGCGCTCCTCGAGGCAGGCGGCCGGTCCGCCGAGGCGCAGCCAGGCACGCTCGAGCCGCTGCCACAACGGCAGCGCGCGTTCCTCGCCTTCCAGCCCAGGCGCGAGCGCTGCCCGCACGCGGGCCAGCCGCGGCGCCGCGTCGCCGGACAAGCGCGCCGCGCGCCCGGCGTCGTTGATCAGCTCCCAGGGCGTCGCACCCTGGTCTTCGCACAACTCCTGCAATTGCGCGAACGTCAGGCCACAGCAGGGTCCATGCAGCAGCGCGAGCCAGGCGCTGCGATCGGCCGGATGCTGCAACGCGCGCGCCAGCGCGCCCAGGTCGCGCGCCACGGCGCGTTCGAGCAGCGGTTCCAGCCGCACGCCGCGCACCGGGATGCCGGCCGCCTGCAGCGCGGCGGCGATCGGCACCGCGTGTGCACGCGCCTGCACGAGCACCGCGATGCTGCACTCGGCCTCGGCCGCGCGGCGCGCGCGCACCAGCTCGACGATTGCCGCCGCCTCGATCGCATCGACCGTCTCGCGATCGCCCTGCGGCAGCGGATGGACGCTGACGCCGCCGGCCAGGTCGATGCGCGCCGCGAGGGCCGGCAGGTAACGGATCGCCGCCAGCCGCGCATCGTCGTGCGCCGGGAAAGACTTCGAGCACAGCTCATTGACCCAGGCGATCAGCGGCGGTGCGGAGCGGAAATTGCAGCGCAGCTGCAGGCTCCGCGGCCGTACGGCACCGATCCCGTGGTCGCGGGCGCGCAGGAACAGGCCGACCTCGGCTTCACGGAACTGGTATATCGACTGCATCGGATCGCCGACCGCGAACAGCGTACGGCCGTCGCCCGGTTCCCAACCGGCGGTCAGCGCGCGCAACAGTTCGAACTGATCGAACGAGGTATCCTGGAACTCATCGACGAGCAGGTGCCGGATCGCGTTGCCGAGCCGCAGCGCCAGGTCGGTCGGTTGTCCCTGCTCGGTGAGCCCGGCGCGCGCGGCACCAGCGATCTCGACGAAGTCGACACGTCCACGCTCGGCGAACTCCAGCTTCAACTCGGCCGCCGCCTGCCGCAGCAGCAGCGACAGCGCATGCAGCGCCTGCGTGTCGTCGGCGGGTACCAGCGCATCGGGCAGATCCACCAGCTCCTGCAGCAGCGCCAGTGATGCCGGCCGTTCCGCGAGCTCGGCCACCCACTCCGCCACCGCGGCCTTCTCGCGCGGGTATTCGGGAGCGAAGCCGTTGTTCTTGTTCCATTGCCGCCGCCATGATCCTTCCGCCGTGAGGCACAGCTGACACAGCGAGCGCCAGCGAGGCAGGTCCGCCGGATCGGCGCGCAACGGCCCCGCTTCGAACGCCAGCCCCAGGCTGCGCGCCGCATGGGCCGCGAGCTGCGTGCCTCGCTCGAGCAGCGCCGCGGGCCACTCGGCCATCGCGACCTGGAGCCGGCCGGTGATCACCGCGTGCAGGCTCGAGGCCACGCGCTGCTCGAGACTGCCCGCGCCGGCG
>JAFEDW010000089.1 GCA_018241455.1 Pseudomonadota bacterium
TGCCGTACGACGCACCGGCTTCCCACAGCAGGTCGTAGACCGACAGCAGGTGTTCAACCGGAACGTGCAATTCCCAACCGAGCTCGCCCATGTAGTTGACGCGCAGCGCGATGGCGCGGGTGTAGCCGATCTCGATATTGCGCATCGACAGCCACGGAAATGCGGTGTTGGAAAGATCTGCCGGCGTCAGCCTTGCAAGCAACTCACGCGACTTCGGGCCTACTACGATGAGCGTTCCGTACCGCGCGGACTGGTTTTCAATGTGCACGCCCTCGCCGGCGGGCAGATGCTCACGCAGCCAGTGCTCGTCGTGGCGCTCGCCCGCGGCGGCGCTGATCAGCCAGAAACGATCGGGCGCGAAACCGGTCAGCGTCATCTCGGTGACGATACCGCCCGTTGGCGCGCAGAAATAGTTCAACGCCGTGCGCCCCGGCTTCGGCACGACGCCGGCGACCATGTGATCGAGCCACGCGGCGGCTCCAGCGCCGCTGACTTCGAATTTCGTGAACCCCGGCAAGTCGAGTACCGCGACGCGCTTCTGGACCGCTTCGCATTCGCGCTTGACCGCCGCGTGCCAGGCCGGTCGGCGGAATGACAGCTCACGGCCCTCGATCGCATCGCCCGCCTGCGGAAAATACACCGCGCGTTCCCAGCCGCCGCGCGCGCCGAAGCGCGCGCCCTTGTCCTTGAGTCGCTGGTAAACCGGCGAGCTCTTCGCCGGCCGCCCGGCCGCGCGCTCTTCGGCCGGATAGCCGATGCCGTATTCGTGCTGGTACGTCTCGATCGCTTTCGCCAGCGTGTACTTGTGGTTCGCGAATTCCAGGTAGCGGCGCGAATCGAGCGGCCACATGTCCCACTCGGGCTGGCCGCGCGCCACCCATTCCGCGATGCACTTGCCGGCGCCGCCCGCCTGCGCGATGCCGAACGTAAACGCGCAGCAGTGGAAGAAACCGGGCAGTCCCGGCGCCGGGCCGATCAGCGGATTGCCATCCGGCGCATACGGAATCGGGCCGTTGATCACCGTCTTGACGCCGACGGTACTCAGGATCGGGATGCGCTCGCAGGCCGCCTCGATGTATTTCTCCAGCCGGCCGGTGTCGTCGTCGAACAGCTGGTGCGCGAACTCATCCGGGATGCGGTCGAGCCAGTGCGCCGTCGCCTGCCATTCATACGGGCCCAGGATCAGCCCGTGCCGCTCCTGCCGCAGGTAGTAGCTGACATCAGGGTCGCGCACCAGCGGCAGCCGCGACGCGCCGCGCGCCACCAGTTCGGGGATGTCTTCGGTCACCAGGTACTGGTGCGAGAGCGTCACGATCGGCAGGTAGACGCCGACCAGCGCCGCGATCTCGCCGCCGCGGTAGCCCGCCGCATTGATGACCGATTGTGCGGTGATCGTGCCCTGCGTCGTGTCGATGCGCCATTCACCGGACGGCTTGCGGCTGATTGCCGTGACGCGCGTCTTGCGATGGATCTCCGCGCCCGCATCGCGCGCGCCCTTGGCCAGTGCCTGCGTCATCTGGGCCGGATCGATGTCACCATCGAACGGATCGTACAGGCCGGCGAGGATGCCGTCGGTCGTCAGGAACGGATGCCGTCGCGTGATCTCCGCCGGCACCAGCATCTCGAACTCGATGCCTTGTGCGCGCGCCTGCGAGACCACGTGGCGGAATTCATCGACGCGCTCGTTCGTGTGCGCGAGGCGGATGCTGCCGGTGACGTGATAGTTGATGTCGTAGCCGACGCGTTGGCTAAGTTCGCCATACAGTCGCGTGCTGTGCCGCTGCAGCTTGATCAGGTTCCAGGAGGTCGAGAAATTCGGGCAGTTGCCGGCAGCGTGCCAGGTGGATCCGGCGGTGAGTTCATCGCGCTCAAGCAACACTACATCGGTAACGCCCAGTTGCGTGAGATGGTAGAGTGCAGAACAGCCAACCGCTCCTCCTCCAATAACAACGACTTGTGCGTGACTCTTCATAGATTACTTTACACCATGGATTCGCGGCGCTAACTCTTGATGCGCTCGTTCTTCGGGTCGTACCACGGTTGCAGCTGCACGGCGGCCGGGTAACGCTGGCAGGCGACCTCGATCTCCCAACGGCCCGATTCGAGCCACTCGCGCGTGACGCCGGACTCGTCATTCACGTAGCCCATGCCGAGCGAGCGGCCCAGGCGGTGTCCCCAGGCGCCCGACTTGATCGAGCCGACGATGCGGCCGTCACGAATGATCGGCTCTTCGTGATACAGCAACGGCGCGCGCTCGGAAGAATCGTCCAGCATCACCTGCACCAGCCGCTTCGGCAGCGTGCCGCGCGCGCGTTGCGCGAGCAGCGCGTCGCGCCCGGTGAAGCCGCCAGGCTTGTCCCAGGCCACGGTGAAACCCAGGCCCCCTTCGAGCGGCGTGTCTTCATCGCCGATGTCGTGGCTCCAGTGCCGGTAGCCCTTTTCGACGCGGCAGGCGCCCATCGCATGGTAGCCCGCATGGCGCAAACCGTACGCTTCGCCCGCGGCCACGATGCGCTCGTAGACATCGAGGCAATGCTCGGCCGGCAGGTAGAGTTCCCAGCCCAGCTCACCGACATAGGTGATGCGGCTGGCGCGCACGAAGGCATAGCCGATTTCGATCTCGCGCGAGACGCCGAATGGATGCGCAGCATTCGACAGGTCGGCCCCGGAGATGGCCTGCAACAAATCGCGCGAACGCGGACCCATGATGCCCAGCATCGCGATGCCGGCCGTGACATCGGTGACCGTACAAAACGCCTCCGGCTGTGCGGCGATATGCCGGCGCAGCCAGGCGAGATCACGCGTCTGGCAAATGGCCGAGGTCACGACCATGAACTCCTGCTCAGCGAGACGCGTGATCGTCAGGTCGGCCTCGATACCGCCGCGCTCATTGAGCCACTGCGTGTAGACGATGCGTCCGGGCGGCACATCGACATTCGCCGTCGAGAGTTGATTGAGGATGCGGCAAGCATCCCTCCCCTGCACGATGAATTTCGCGAAACAGGTCTGGTCGAACAGCGCCACCGCATCACGCAGCGCGCGGCACTCGGCGCCGCAGGCGTCGAACCAGTTCTGCCGGCCGTAGGAATATTCGTAGCGCGGCGACGAGCCGGGCGCGGCAAACCAGTTGGGCCGCTCCCAGCCTGCGGTTTCGCCCATGCAGGCGCCGGCCGCGACCAGCCGGTCATGCAGTGGCGTGCGCCGCGCGTTGCGTGCCGTCTGGTACTGGTAGTACGGCCAGTGCATCGCGTACAGCAGGCCGAGCGATTCGACCGTGCGGTCGTGCAGGTAACGGCGGTTGGCCTGGAACGGCACGATGCGGCGCACGTCGACATCGCACAGGTCCAGCGGCGGGCGTCGATCGCGAATCCAGTCAGCCAGTACCTTGCCGACGCCACCGCTCGACTGGATGCCGATCGAGTTGAAGCCGGTGGCGACGAACAGGTCACGCACTTCAGGCGTTTCGCCGACGTAGTAGCGATCGTCCGGCGTGAAGCTCTCCGGGCCGTTGAAGAACAGCTGGATGCCCGCATCAGCCAGCGCCGGCACGCGCCGGATCGCCGCGTTCAGGATCGGCTCGAAGTGATCGTAGTCTTCGGGCAGCGTCTCGAAGCTGAAATCATCCGGAATGCCCTGCATGCCCCAGGGCTTCGCCACGGGTTCGAAGCAGCCCATCAGCAACTTGCCGGCGTCTTCCTTGTAGTAGGCACATTCGTCCTGCACGCGCAGCACCGGCAGGTTGCCGGGCAGGCCCTGCATCGGCTCGGTGACGATGTAGAAATGCTCGGCCGCGTGCAGCGGCACCGCGACACCGATATCGCGCGCGATCTTGTGGGACCACATGCCGGCGCACAGCACGACGGTGTCGGCGGCGATGAAGCCGTCGCACGTCTCGACGCCGATCGCCCGGCCGCGCTCGACGCGGATCTTCGTGACCGCCGTGTTCTCGAACATGCGCGCGCCACGCTGCTTCGCGCCCTTGGCCAGTGCCTGCGTCGTGTCGATTGGATTGGTCTGGCCGTCCTTGGCCAGGAATACGCCACCGACCAGGTCGTCGACCCGCAGCAAGGGCCAGCGTTCCTTGATCTCGCCCACGCTGAGCACATCGATCTCGAGGCCGAAGGTCTTGCCCATCGAGGCGCCGCGCTTCAGTTCCTCGAAGCGCGCCGGCGTCGTGGCCGTGCTGACCGAGCCGTTCTGCCGGAAACCGGTGGCCTGCCCGGTCTCGGCCTCGAGCGAGCGATAGAGTTCGGCCGTGTACTTCGCCAGCTCGGTCAGGTTGCGCGTCGCGCGCAGCTGGCCGACGAGGCCCGCGGCATGCCAGGTCGTGCCCGAGGTCAGCTTGCTGCGCTCGAGCAGCACGACATCGGTGACACCGATCTTCGTCAGGTGATAGGCAATCGAGCAGCCAGCGACGCCGCCGCCGATGATCACGACGCTGGCGCGATCCGGGATCGACATCAGCGCCTACAATCCCTTCGGCCGCATGCCTTCGCGCGGCAGCCGCACCGGGAAGCGGCGGCGGATATCCGCGTCGACGGCTTCCGGCACGTGGGCCGGAAAATGATTGGCGAGGATCTCGGCCACCTTGCGCGCGGCGCGTTCGGTAATGTCGGTCGAACCCTGCTCGGTCCATTCGTTCGGGCTGCGCCGGTCGCCGACTGTCGGATACAGGTATTCCGTCTGCATCAGTTGCAGCGTCTGGTCGCTCCCGAGGAAATGCCCCGGACCGTTGAGGCAGACATCTTTTATGGTCTCGAACGAGAGCCGCTCTTCGCTGACCTCGATGCCTTTGATCGTGCGCTGTGCCGCGCCGATGATGTCGTTGTCGATGACCAGGCTCTCGAGCGAATAGCCGAGCAGGCTGGCGTGCATGCCGGCCGATTCGTAGATCATGTTGACGCCCGAGTTGCCGACCAGCGCGTGGTTCAGCGCCTTTTCCGCGCCCGACTGGCCGTCGGGGATCTTCGAGTCGGTCATGCCCGAGGCCGTGCCGCCGGTGAGATCATAGAAATTGGCCATCTGCCCCGCCGCCGACGACAACAGCGCCTGCTCCGGGCTCCCGCCCGACATTGCGCCGGTGCGCAGGTCGGATACGAAGCACCAGGTGCCGAAGATCGCCGGAGCCCCTGGCTTGATCGCATTCACGTACACGAGGCCGGCGAGCACCTCGGCGACTTCCTGCGCCAGCGCGCCGGCGAGCGCCGCGGGCGCGGTGGCGCCGGCCTGCCCCGCCGACAGCAGCAGCACCGGCATGCCGCCGCGTACCGCCACTTCGAGGCAGCGGCAGGCGTCGGTCGCGAATTTCATCGGCGGCACGACGAAGCAGTTCGACTGGCTGACGAACGGCCGTTCGCGCCACTGCTTCTCGCCGCCGGCGATCGCATGCAGCATCTGCAGCGAGGCCTCGAGCTGCTCGGGCGCGACCCAGCTGCTGCCGACGTGCTTGGTCGTGCTCATGACCGAGGCGTAGCAGGTGTTGAAATCCATCTCGAACGGATCGGGAATGTCTCGCGGCACGACCGCGCGCTGGAAGAAATGGATGTGGTCCATCAGGTCGACGATGCGGCCAATGTTGTACAGGTCCTGGATCATCGACTGCCGGTAGCTGCCGTTCGCATCGACCATGTTGACGGCCGCGCCGGCCGTGCCGAAATAGGCGCGCTTGCCCCAGGGTTCGAGATCGTGCTTGCGATCCTGCCCTGGCAACACGAAGTGCCGAGCCGCCTTGGCGATCGTGTCTTCCACCAGCGATTGCGGATACAGCAGCCGGCCTTGCGGGCTCAATATGGCACCGGCTCTGGTCATGATCTCGATGCCCGACGGCGTCGCATCGGCCAGCCCCACTTCCGACAACAGGCGCAGCGCCGTGTGATGGATTTGCTGCACGTCGCTGTCGCTCAAAGGCCGATACCGGCCGCTGGTCATTCCAGGTCGAACCGGACGCAGATGATCGGGCAGCGGGCCGGCGCGCTCGGCCCGGCGGGCATCGCGCCCCGAGGGGCGCCGGGCTACAATCGGTGCATTGCTCACGCAGCTACTCCTGGAATCCAGCACCGCGGATTATCGCATGAACAGGCTCGTCAGTTTTACGCAGATGAAGGCGGGTACGCGCGAGGATTACCTGCTGCTGGACCAGTCGGAGCGCGATTTCGCGCGGCAGCTCCCCGACCGGGTCTTGCAGGCGATGCGCGACCTCGACCATTCGGTCGAGGGCTATCCGGTCACCCGGCTGGAGCACAGCCTGCAATCGGCGACGCGCGCGCGCCGCGACGGCGCCGATGACGAACTGGTGCTGGCGGCGTTGATCCACGACATGGGCGACCTGCTGGCGCCCTACAACCACGCGGCAATCGCGGCCGCCGTCATCCGCCCCTACGTGCGCGAAGAAGTGCACTGGATCGTCGAACAGCACGGGCTGTTTCAGACCTATTACTACGTGCACCACCTGGGCGGCGACCGGAACATGCGCGAACGGATGCGCGGTCATCGCTGGTATGAGCCTTGCGCGCATTTCTGCGAGCACTACGACCAGTGTTCCTTCGACCCGAAATACCCGAGCCTGCCGTTGGCCGAATTCGAGCCGCTGGTGCGCGACATTTTCAGCCGTCCGGCGCACGATCCACGCTACACGGCGGCGGCCTGCGCCTGGTGAGTCCGGTTGGCACGCCGCGAGCGGGCGTGGCCGCGCTGCTGGCGACGGCGCTCGCGCTCGCCGCGCCGGCGGGCGCTGCGCCGGCGGCAAACCCATCCGCCCTGCCGCCGATCCGCCACGTGTTCATCATCGTGCTCGAGAACAAGGCGTATGAGAATACCTTCGGCGAGGTCTCGCGTGCTCCGTACCTGAAGTCCCTTCGCCGGCAGGGGGCCAGCGTGCCGAACTACTACGGCACCAGCCACTTCAGCCTCGGTAATTACGTGACGATGATCAGCGGCCAGGCGCCGAACCCGGCCACGAACATGGATTGCGATGTGTACTCGGAATTCATCGGCACCGGCACGACCGCCGACGGCCAGGCGATCGGCCAGGGCTGTGTCTACCCGGCGCACATCCAGACGATCGCAAACCAGCTCGAGCGCGCCCGCCTGAGCTGGAAGGCCTATATGGAAGACATGGGCAACGATCCGCGGCGCGAGAGCGCCACGTGCGGCCATCCGCCGATCGGCGCGGCCGACAATACGCAGGGCGCGGCAGTCGGCGACCAGTACGCGACGCGTCACGATCCCTTCGTCTATTTCCACGCAATCATCGACACACCCGCGTGCACTGCCAACGTCGTAAACCTGGCGGCGCTCGAGCGCGACCTGCGTTCCGTGGCCACGACACCGAACTACGCGTTCATCACACCCAACCTCTGTCATGATGGGCATGATGGCGGCGGCAGCGCGCGCTGCGTGGACGGGCAACCCGGCGGCCTCGTGTCCGCCGACGCGTTCCTGGGCCAGTGGGTGCCGCGGATCACCGCCTCGCCCGCATTCCGGCGCGATGGGCTGCTCGTGATTACCTTCGATGAAGCAGACATCGCCGACGACTATGAGCACCTCGGGAGCGCCGCGGGTGCCGGCGGCGGCGTCGCCGCGGCTTGCTGCAACGAGCCGCCGGGACCCAACATCGCGCCGTACGATCCGGGGCCGGGCTATAAGCCGCCGGATGGCATGAACGGCCCCGGCCTCGTCGGCCCCGGTGGCGGGCGCATCGGCGCGGTGCTGCTCTCGCCGTTTATCAAGCCCGGCACGGTCACGACGCTGCCATACAACCACTACTCGCTGCTCCGCAGCGTCGAGGACCTGTTTGGACTGCCGCGCCTGGGATTCGCCGCGCAGCCTGGATTGCAGGGCTTCGGCGCCGACGTCTACACACGCTGGCCGGCGCTACGGCCGCCGCGCTGAGCGGCCAGCACCTCGCGCAGCAG
>JAFEDW010000008.1 GCA_018241455.1 Pseudomonadota bacterium
GCCCGCTGCCGGCGCTGCCGGCGCGGCGGGTGCCGCGGGTGCCGCGGCCGGCGGTGGCCTCGAGCCGGCGTCGCCGTTCGTGCGCGCCGACCGCAAGGTCGGGCGCAATGAACCCTGCCCCTGCGGGTCCGGCCGCAAGTTCAAGCAGTGCCACGGTGCGCTCGAGTCTTGAAACCGACGGTGCGCGTGGTGGCGGCGGTGATGCATGACGCGCACCAGCGCGTGCTGGTGACACAGCGCACGGCAGGCAAGCCGCTCGCCGGCCAGTGGGAGTTTCCGGGCGGCAAGGTCGAGATGGGCGAGCCGGAAGCGGCCGCGCTCCGTCGCGAGTTGCAGGAAGAGCTCGGCGTGCAGGTGGGCGCCGCGCGCGCCATGTTCGAACTGCGGCACGAGTACCCGGAGCGGCACGTCGAATTGTCGGTGTGGATGGTCGATGCGTACGCGGGTGAGCCGCGTGGCCTCGAGGGCCAGCCGCTGCGCTGGGAGTACCCGTCGGCGCTGCGCGAGCTGCCGCTGCTGCCCGCCGACCTGCCCATCATCGACTGGCTCGAGAACACCGGATTGGCAAGCTGAGAGGAACACACGATGGCCCAGGAACCCGGGATGCCCGACATCCAGATGGATGCGAACACGCTGTACCGTGATGAGCTGTACACCGATCGCAAGGCCGGCACGATTCGCCGCCTCACGCCGGTGACGGCAGAGGGTCACCCCGACCCGGCGCGCACCGTGCTGTATTCAGGCCAGACGCAGTTGTTGACGCCGGGCGGCGTGCTGCCGCTGTCGTTCGACATCGAGGCCAATTCGCTCGCCGAAGCCGTGCAGCATTTTCCGGCCGCGGTGCACGCGGCGCTCGAGCAGGCGATCGAAGAGGCGCGTGAGTACCGCCGCGAGGCCTCGTCGCGCATCGTGGTGCCCGATGTCGCCGGCGGGGCGATCCCCGGCGGCGGCAAGATCAAGCTCTAGGCGATCAGACCTTGACCGGCGCCGGCACCGGCAGGCCCAGGTCGCGCGCGACCGCGGCGTGCACGACGCGGCCGTCGATGACGTTCAGGCCGTTGCGCAGGCCCGCATCGGCCGCGAGCGCATCCTTCCAGCCCTTGTCCGCGAGCGCCTTCACGTAGGGGAGCGTGGCGTTGTTGAGCGCCTGCGCCGAGCTGCGCGCCACGGCGCCCGGCATGTTCGTGACGCAGTAATGCGTCACGCCGTGCAGCGTGTAGACCGGATCCGAATGCGTGGTCGGCTTGCTGGTCGCGAAGCACCCGCCCTGGTCGATCGCGATGTCGACGACCACCGACCCGGCGCGCATCCGCTTGATCATCGCCTCGGTCACGAGCTTCGGCGCCGCCGCGCCCGGGATCAGCACCGCGCCGATCACCAGGTCCGCTTCCGTCACGGCGCGCTCGATCGATTCCGCGGTGGAATAGATCGTCTGCACCGCGCCGTGGAACTGCACGTCGAGTGCGCGCAGGCGCGGCAGCGAGCGGTCGATGACGGTGACGTCGGCACGCAGGCCATGCGCCATCTCGACGGCATTGGTGCCGGCGACGCCGCCGCCGATGACGACCACCCTGGCCGGCGGGATGCCGGCCACGCCGCCCAGCAGCACGCCGCGTCCGCCCTGCGCCTTCTGCAGGTAATGGGCGCCGACCTGGATCGACATGCGTCCGGCCACTTCGCTCATCGGCACCAGCAGCGGCAGCGAACCGTCGGCCGCGGTGACGGTCTCGTAGGCGATCGCGACCGCGCCGGATTTCATCAGGCCATCGGCTTGCGCGCGGTCAGCCGCGAGATGCAGGTAGGTGAACAGCGTCTGGCCGGGGCGCAGCATCGCGCACTCGGCGAGTTGCGGCTCCTTGACCTTGACGACCATGTCGCTGCCGGCGAACACGGTGGCGGCGTCCGGTGCCAGCTTTGCGCCGGCGGCGCGGTAGTCCTCGTCGCTGCAGCCAACGCCGGCGCCGGCGCCGCTCTGCACGGTGACCGTGTGGCCGCCCTGCGTGAGCTCGCGCACCGAAGCGGGCATCAGCCCGACGCGATATTCATGGATCTTGATTTCGGAAGGGACGCCGATACGCATGGGTCAGACCTCCAGTATGAAGGCGCGTATTGTGCTCCCGCGCGGTCGCAGGGAATTGCGAATCAGGCGCCTTTCGGGCCAGAAAGTGGCAGAATATTCGAAACAACAGCCATTTGGTGGCAGTTTATGCAACTGGATCGCACGGACCGCAAGCTGCTCGCCGAGCTGCAGGCCGACGGCAGCATCGCCAATGCCGCGCTCGCGCTGCGCGTCGGCCTGTCAGAGTCCGCCTGCCTGCGGCGCGTCAAGCTGCTCGAGCGCGCCGGCGTCATCGAACGCTACACGGCGGTGCTGAATCCGGCCAAGGTCGGCATCAGCGTCAGCTTCGTCGTGCGCATCACGCTGAAAGGGCAGACCGATCGCGACCTCGGCGCCTTCGAGCAGGCGGTGTGCCGCGTGCCCGAGGTGACCGAGTGCTACCTGACGACCGGTGAATCCGACTACATGCTGCGCGTCGTCGCGCGCAGCGCCGCCGATTTCGAGCGGCTGCACAGCAAGGTGCTGACGAAACTGCCGGGCGTGGCGCGTGTCGATTCGAGCTTCGTGCTGCGCCCGGTCGTCAAGCAGGCCGGCCTGCCGCTCGACTGAAAACACGCCGCGGTTGCCGGCGATCCCCGGCGGCCGCGCGACATCAATCGCGCTTTGGCGTCGTGGCCGGGTCCGGCGAGGCGGCCGATTCGTCGAGCGGCTCGCCGGGTATCGCGTGCTTCTCGGTGAGCCAGGCGCCGAGGTCGACCAGCTTGCAGCGCTCGCTGCAGAACGGGCGCCACGGAAATTCCTCGCTCCATTCGATCGGCCGCTGGCAGGTGGGGCAGGCCAGTTGCGACGGCGGGCTCATGCGATCAGCGCAGCGCGCGCGGGCTCCCTCAGGGACAACAGGTGAGCACGAAGGGCACGTCGGCCTCGGTCTGCTTCGGCCGGCTGTCGATGTCGGTCCACTCGAGGAAGCGCATGCTGCAGCGGTAGTGGCTGCCGCTGATCTCGGGGTACAGCCGCACGCCCGCGGGCAGCGTGATGCGCAGCAGCTGGTACGGCGTCTCGCGGTCGAAGGCGACATTGAACACGCCGCCCTTCGCCACTTCATCGCGCGAGCGCCCGTTCTGGCGCGTCAGCCACAGCAGTTCGGCGATCGCGTCGCACAGCGGACGCAACAGGCCCTGCCAGCGCACGAAGGCTTCCATGCGCACCGTGTCGGGCTGGTTGAGCCAGAAATAATAATCGGGCAGGTCGAACTCGCAGGTACCTCCGGGGATTGCGCTGCGGTGCTTGATCGCCGCGAGGAATTCGGAATCGCGCAGCGGTTGCAGCCAGGCGGCGCCCGCCGCCGACAGGTCGGAGCGCAGCCGGATCAGGTTGCTCATCAGCGCGCGCAGGCGCGCGGCGTCGATGCCCGGATGGTTCTGGTAGTCGTTGAGCTTGGCGAGGTGGCGCTCGAGCTCCTTCAGCACATCGCTCCGCACATCGCCGCGCATCGCGATCGCCAGCATGTCGAGCAGGCTCGACATCGCCGCGCGGCTTCCCCAACTGCTGGCCTTGTCGTTGTGGTACAGCGACTGGCTGTAGAGGAAGTCGAGCCGCAGGAAGGTGCGCAGCCGCTCGTTCAGCGGCTGCTCGTACACGGTCGGCTCTGCGCTGGCGGCCGTGGCCGCCTCGCGACGGGAGGCATTCATCCGGCTATTGTGCTTGAGCGGGCCCTGATGCGGAAGGCGCGAGCGCGCGGCCGGCCGCGAGCTCGAGGTACTGGCGGTGCAATTCCCGCACTTTTGGACCGAGTTCCGCCGGCGATCCTTCGTTGCGGATCACCTCATCGGCCAGCGCCAGCCGCGTCGCGCGCGTCGCCTGCGCGGACAGCGCGGCTTCGACCGACGCCGCGCTGGCGCCGTCGCGCTGCGCCAGCCGCGCGCGTTGGAGCGCTTCGTCGCAATCGACCACCAGCACGCGGTCGTACTGTCCGGCCGCACCCGACTCGGCGAGCAGGGGCACGACGATGATCTGGTAAGGGCCGCCCGCGGCAGCCGACAGCTGCGCCGCGCGGGCCACGATGGCCGGATGCAGCAGCGCCTCGAGATCATGGCGCGCGCGCGCATCGCGGAACACGAGCTCGCGCAGCGCGCGGCGATCGAGCGAACCGTCTGCGCTGCGCACGCCGGCGCCAAAACGCGCATAGACCTGCGCCAGCAGCGCGCTGCCCGGCGCGACCACCTCGCGCGCGAGTTCATCCATGTCGATGACCGGCACGCCGAGTGCCGCGAACAGCCTGGCGACCGTGCTCTTGCCGCTGGCGATGCCGCCGGTCAGCGCCACGCGCATCAACGTCGGCCGTACAGGCCCAGGTAGGCGTCGACCCACTGCGGGCCCCATATCATCGCCAGCCAGCCGGCCGCGGCGAGGAACGGGCCGAAGGGCATCGGCACGCCGCGGCGGTGGCGGCCCGTGGCGATCAACGCTATGCCGACCACAGCGCCGGCCAGCGCCGACATCAGCACGATCGGCAGCAGCATGCGGGCGCCGAGCCAGGCGCCGAGCGCCGCCAGCAACTTGAAGTCGCCGTAACCCATGCCTTCCTTGCCGGTGGCCAGGCGGAACACGTGGTAGACGATCCACAGGCTGAGGTAACCGATCGCGGCGCCGGAGATCGCCGCGGACGGGCTCACGGGCAGGCTGGCGCCCGCGCCGCTGCCGCCGTCCAACGCAAAACCAGCGCCCGTGAACAGCGAGGCGACGAGTCCGGCCCACAGCAAGGGCAGCGTGATGGCATCCGGCAGCAGCTGGCGGTCGAGATCGATGCCGGTCAGCGCGATCAGCGTCCAGGTGATGCCGAGCGCGGCAGCGGCCGTCCAGCCGAATCCGAATTTCCACGCGACCGCGGCGCTCATCAGCGCCGTCGCCAACTCGACGAGCGGATAGCGCACGCTGATCGGCGCCTTGCAGTTCGCGCATCGGCCACGCAGCCACAACCAGCTCAGCACCGGGATGTTCTGCCACGACTTGATCGGCGCGTGGCAGGACGGGCACGCCGAGCGCGGCACGATCAGGTTGTAGGGGCCGGCGACCTGCGTCGTGACGTGCGCACCCGCGTCGTCGGCCACGGCGCCCGCGTGCGCCGCGTACTCGCTGGCCTGCTCGCGCCATTGGCGCTCGAGCATGATTGGCAGGCGATGGATGACGACGTTGATGAAACTGCCGACCAGCAGCCCAATGACGCCCGCCAGCGCGACCCAGGCCGCGGGTACTTGGCTGAGCAGTTCGAACACGGAGTGAACGCTAGACGACGGAACCGAGCTTGAAGATCGGCAGGTACATCGCGATGACGAGGCTGCCGACCAGCACGCCGAGGATCGCCATGATCAGCGGCTCGAGCAGGCTCGACATGCTGTCGACCGCGTTGTCGACGTCTTCCTCGTAGAAGCCGGCCACCTTGCCCGACATCGAATCGAGCGAACCCGATTCCTCGCCGACCGCGATCATCTGCACCACCATGTTCGGGAACAGGCCGGTGTTCTCCATCGCGCGCTGCAGACGTTGGCCGGTCGCGACTTCGTCGCGCATCTTCATGACCGCGTCTTCGTACACGATATTGCCGGTGGCGCCGGCCACCGACTCGAGCGCCTCGACCAGCGGCACGCCGGCCGCGAACATCGTCGAGAGCGTGCGCGCGAAGCGTGCGATCGCGGCCTTGTTGAGGATCGGGCCGATGATCGGGACCTTGAGCGACAGGCGGTCCATGGTTTCGCGCATCTTGCGCGAACGCTTGTAGGTGTACGCAAAGAAATACACGCCCGCACCGAGCACGATGATGATGTAGGCGCCGTAGCTCTGCACGAACTTCGACAGGTTGATGACCGCCTGCGTGAAGGCCGGCAGGTCGGCGCCGAAGCCCTTGAACAGGCTCTCGAACTGCGGGATCACGAAGATCAGCAGGATCATGGTCACGATCAGCGCCACGACCAGCACGGCCGCCGGATAGAACAGCGCCTTCTTGACCTTCTTCTTGATCGCCTCGGTCTTTTCCTTGTAGGTCGCGATCTTGTCCAGGAGCGACTCCAACGCACCAGCTTGTTCACCTGCTTCTGTCAGGTTCACGTAAAGGTCGTCGAAATGCAGCGGATGCTTGGCCAGCGACTCATGCAGCGAGGTGCCGCCCTCGATGTCGGACTTGATCTCGAGGATCAGCTTCTGCATCGCCGGCTTCTCGTGCCCGGCGCCGATGATCTCGAAGGCCTGCACCAGCGGAATGCCGGCGCCCAGCATCGTGGCGAGCTGGCGGCTGAAGATCGCGATGTCGCCCGCGTCGACCTTGCCGCCCGGACCGCTGCGCTGCGACTGTTTACGGATGCGGGTCGCCGCGATGCCCTGCCGGCGCAGTTCGCCGCGCAGGGCCTGCTCGTTCTGCGCCACGGTGCGGCCCTTGACCTTCTGGCCCTTCCGGTCGCGTCCCTCCCAGCTGAAGGGCACGTCGCGCTGCGTGCTGCGGATTGCGGTGCTTGCCTGGGCCATGGGATTCCTATTCGATCGTGACGCTGTTGATTTCGGCGATGCTGGTCATACCGGCCTTGACCTTCTCGAGGCCGGCGCGGCGCAAGTCCCACACGCCTTCCTTGTTCGCCTGGTCGGCGATGTCGATCGCGTTGCCGCCGGTCATGATGATGCGGCCGATCGCCTCGCTGACTTCCATGACCTGGTAGAGGCCGACGCGGCCCTTGTAGCCGTCGGTGCAGTTCTGGCAACCCTTCGGCCCGTAGATCTTCAGGCCCGGGATGTCGGCTTCGAGGAAGCCTTCCTTGCGCAGCGCCTCGGCCGGCACTTCGACCAGCTGCTTGCAGCTGCCGCACAGCCGGCGCGCCAGGCGCTGCGCGATGATCAGGCTGACCGAAGTCGCGATCGCGTAGGGCTTCACGCCCATGTCGATCAGGCGCGTCAGCGTCTGCGGCGCATCGTTCGTATGGAGCGTGGAGAGCACGAGGTGGCCGGTCTGTGCGGCCTTGATGGCGATCTCCGCCGTCTCGAGGTCGCGGATCTCACCGACCATGACCACATCGGGATCTTGTCGCAAGAATGAGCGTAGGGCCGCCGCAAACGTCAGGCCCACCTTGTTGTTGACGTTGACCTGGTTGACGCCCGGCAGGTTGATTTCCGCCGGGTCTTCCGCGGTCGAGATGTTGGTGTCTTCCTTGTTGAGGATGTTGAGGCCGGTGTACAGCGACACCGTCTTGCCCGAGCCGGTCGGCCCGGTCACGAGGATCATGCCCTGCGGTTTCGCCAGGTGCTTCATGTACAGGTCTTTCTGCTGCGGCTCGTAGCCCAGCGCATCGATGCCGAGCATCGCCTGCGAGGCGTCGAGGATACGCAACACGATCTTCTCGCCGAACAGCGTCGGGCACGTGCTCATGCGGAAGTCGATCGCGCGCGTCTTCGACAGGCGCATCTTGATGCGGCCGTCCTGCGGCACGCGACGCTCGGCGATGTCGAGCCGGCTCATGACTTTCAGGCGCGCGCTGATCTTGCCGGCCAGCTGCACCGGCGGCTGCGCGACTTCCTTGAGCACGCCGTCCATGCGCAGGCGCACGCGATAGATCTTTTCGTAGGGCTCGAAGTGGATGTCGGAGGCGCCGCGCCGGATCGCATCGAGCATGACCTTGTTGACGAAGCGCACGATCGGCGCGTCTTCGACGTCATCGCGCGAGACCGAATCGCCGAGTTCCTCTTCGCCGCCGCTGACCTCGAGCGCCTCGAGGTCGACGCCTTCCTCGTCGCCGAGGTTCGGCATCGAGGTGTCGGCCTGCTCGATGGCCTTGTCGAGGCACTTCTGCAGCTTGTCGTCTTCGACGACGATCGCCTCGACCGCGAGGCTGGTCTGGAACTTGATCTCGTCGATCGCGTGCAGGTTGGTCGGGTCGGCCACGCCGAGGAACAGCCGCTTGCCGCGTTTGAACAGCGGCAACACGCGGTGCTTGGCGAGCAGCTTGTCGCTGACCACCTTGACGGTGTCGAGATCGACGGTAAGTGCGTTCAGGTCGAGCAGCGGCACGCCGTACTCGGTGGCGGCGGCGAGGGCGATATCGCGCGCGGTCGCCGCGCCGGAGGCAATCAGCTGGGTGACGAAGCTGGTGCGTTTCTCGCTCGCGGCCTGGAGCGCCGCGTGCATGCCGGACTCGTCGACGACGCCGTCCTGCACCAGGCGCTGCGGCAACCCGCCCAAGCCTGAGCGCGCCGAGCTGAGAACCTGAGAAACGTTTTCGCTCATGGACTTAGCAACGACTCCCGCGCGCGATGGCGGCACCTAGTCTAACCGACAGGTTAGCGCCATCAATGTCAAATCACAGCGGATGTTTGCATATCTCGTACGGCCCAAGGGTGACGGGTTTCCCAAAAGAAGAAGCCCCTCCGCTGGAGGGGCTTCTGCCGGGTTTCAGCGGGCCCAAAGGGCCCCAAAACCAGTCGCTTACTTACAGGAACTCGGCACGTACTTGGCCAGGATCGTGCCGGCAGTCACCGGAAGACCCTGGGCCGTCGCGGTCGCCGTCGAGACCGAGCCGCAAGCCCAGTCGATGTTGCCCGACAGACCCGTCGCAATGGCGGCCTTGTTGATGCTCGGCGTGAGCACCAGCGTATTGGCGCCGGCCAGCTGCGGGATGCCGTTGGCGGTCGAATCGAATGTAATCGTGATCACGCCCGTGCCCGCCGCAATCGCGACGCCCGACACATACTTCGTCGGCGTGAAGCCGGCCGCCCAGGCGGTACCCGCGGCGTCCATTCCGGTCACGTCGCCCGACTGGAAGCCTTCGGCCACCGCGGCCTTGGCGGAGTCGGCGATGTTCAGACCTTCCGTCACCTTCGAGCGGATCGTGTAGTCCTGGTAGGCCGGGATCGCGATCGCGGCCAGAATGCCGATGATCGCAACCACGATCATCAACTCAATCAGCGTAAAACCCTTTTGGATCGACTTCATGACAACTCCTGCAAAGCACTTTGGGGGAATCAAACGACGGCTTGCGCCGCTGCCCTAACTGTTAGCAACCCGCGTGCCAGTTGCTATCAACGCGTGTAACTTGTTGATATGGATATGATTAAACAGGTACGAGGGCCGGATTAAGCCCGTCGATGGCCTGTTTCCCGCGACACAATCGGCCCGCGCGCGTCACATAGTGACGCTGCGCGTCAGTCGCCCCAATCACTCGATGCCGAGCTTCTTGACCTTGTAGCGCAGCGCGCGGAACGTGATGCCCAGCAGCCGCGCGGCCGCGGTCTTGTTGTAGCGCGTCTGCTCCAGCGCCTTGAGGATCGCGTCGCGCTCGATGTGTTCGAGCTGGTCGCCGAGGTCGGAGCCCGTGGCACCGGCGGCCGCGGCCTTGACGATGCTCGCGGCGTCGGTCTCGGTGGCGCCGCCGGGCGGAGGCGTGCGCAGCTGCAGGTCCGCCACGCCGATGACATCGCCGGTGCACAGCGTCAGCGCGCGCTCGAGGATGTTTTCCAGTTCGCGCACGTTGCCCGGAAACGCGTAGCCCTGCAGCGCCTCGAGGGCATCCGGGCCGAGCGAGGGGGCCTCGGAGCCGAGCCGGCGGCGCAGGCGCCGCAGCAGCGCGGCGGCCAGGTCCGGGATGTCCTCGGCGTGCTCGCGGAGCGGCGGCACGTGGATGTCGATCACGTTGATGCGGTAATACAGGTCCTCGCGGAATTTGCCGGCCTGCACCAGCGCAGCGAGGTCCTTGTGCGTCGCCGACAGCACGCGCACGTCGATCGGCTGTTCGCGCTGTTCGCCGACCGGGCGCACGGTCTTTTCCTGGATTACGCGCAGCAGCTTCACCTGCATGTGCAGCGGCAGGTCGGCGACTTCATCGAGGAACAGCGTGCCGCCTTCGGCGCTCTGCACCAGTCCCTGCTTGTCGCTGACCGCGCCGGTGAAGCTGCCGCGCTTGTAGCCGAACAGCTCGCTTTCCATCAGCTCGGTGGGGATCGCGCCGCAATTCACCGCGATGAACGGACCTTCACGGCGCGCCCCGCTCCCGTGGATCAGGCGCGCCACCAGTTCCTTGCCGGTGCCCGATTCGCCCGAGATGTGCACGGGCGCCTGGCTGCGCGCCACGCGCGCGATCATCGCGCGCAAGGCTTCCATCGCGCTCGAACCGCCCAGCAGCTGCGGCCCGAGGCGCGTGGTCTCGCCGGCATCGTCGGCGCCGAGCCGGATCGCCACCGACACCAGCCGCCGCAGCACGCCCAGGTCGAGCGGCTTGGACACGAAATCGAAGGCGCCCGCCTTGAGCGCGCGCACGGCGGTTTCCACGTTGCCGTGCGCGGTGATCACGGCCACCGGCAGCTGCGGCTGCTGCTGCTGGATCCAGGCCACCAGGTCGAGGCCATCGCCGTCGGGCAGGCGCATGTCCGCCAGGCACAGGTCGAAGCGCCGTTCGCCGAGCAGCCGCCGCGCCGTCGCCAAGTCGCCCGCGGATGCGGTGGCGAGGTTCATGCGCTCGAGCGTCAGCTTGACCAGCTCGACCAGATCCGGCTCGTCATCGACGATCAGTACGGTGGGACTGCCCATGCCGCTAGCTTAAACCGGGCGCTACCGAAAATTCACAGGACCGGAGTCCCCGGCAACATGACCGCGGACCATCGCGTGGAGTCGGCGAACACCAGGCGGAAGATGCTGCCGCCGCCCTTGCGCGCTTCGTACAGCAGCGTCGCGCCGTTGATCTCGGCCAGCTCGCGCGCCAGGAACAACCCGAGCCCGGTGCCGTGCGTGCCGCGCGTGAAGAACGGCTCGAAGATGCGCTCCACGTCGGGCAGCGCCACGCCGGCGCCGCGGTCGGCCACTTCGAGGCAGACTCGCCCATAGCGCGCCACGCGCGCCAGCAGCAGCTCGACCACGACCTGCTCGCCGTCGCGGCCGCCGTGCAGGAAGGCGTTATCGCACAGGTTCCACACGATCTGGTGCAGCTGGCTCGGGTCGATCGTCGTCTCGAGGTCCGGCGCCCCGACCTGCAGCTGGAACCGGGCCGGATCGCGCTGCGTCGTGGCGCAGTATTCCTCGCGGAAGCGCGCGCACCATTCGGCCAGCGCAATGCGCTCGGGCCGTGGTGGGTCGCGGCGCGACAGGCGCAGCACGTTGTCGACGATCGCGCTGACCCGCTGCGCGTTGTTGCGCATGATCTCGGTCATGCGCAGGTCTTCCGCGCCGAGATGGGTCGACTCGCCGAGCAGTTGCGCCGCGTGGCTCATCGCGCCAACCGGATTGCGGATCTCGTGCGCGATGCTGGCCGTGAGCCGGCCCAACGCCGCCAGCTTCGATTGCTGGACGCGCGCCGCCAGCGTGCCGGTGTCTTCGAGGAAGATCAGCACCGGCGCCGGTTCGACGGCGCCGAGCGCCGCGAAGTGCGCCTCGACGATGCGCGCGCCGTCCGCCGCGCTGAACGTGCCCAGTGGCTGCTCGCCAGGCAGCAAGTCCGCCGAGGTGCGCCACGTGGTCAGCAGGTACAGCAGCCGCGGCGAGACTTCGCCGAGCAGCGCGCCCGGCACCGCCGCCGCATCGCCGAGCATCTCGGCCGCGGATTCGTTGATCAGCCGGATGCGATCGGTCGGATCGACCACCAGGATGCTCTCGCGCAAGCGTTGCACGATGTACTGCGACAGCTGCGCGAGGTTGGCCAGGTCCACTTCCTGGCGCCGCACCTGCGCTTCGCTTTCGCGCAATCGGCTGGCGACCGGCCAGGCCGACGCGGCGACGAGGAAGATGATCGCGCCCATGACGCCGGCCAGCAGGTAGTCGCCGGTGCCGCAGAACCCGGCCAGCTGGCTGGCGATCTGCTGCGCCAGGATCGCGAGCGCGGCGATCGCGGCGATCACCAGCGCTTCGCGCCCGACCGCGAGCAGCGCCATCGATCCGACCGGGATCACCAGCAGGATGCCGAGGTTGCTCGCCACGCCGCCGCTGGCGTACATCAATAACGAGATCGCGCCGGCGTCGATGAGCGCGTGCGTCAGCACCAGCGTGCGCCGGCCGGGCCAGTGGCTCCGGCCGGCGAACGCGAGCAGGGCGGCCAGCACGAAATACAGCAGCAGCACGCCCCGGAACAGGCGCGGCAGGTTGCTGCCGAAGGCCGGCACCGGCTGGGTCAGCAGGTGGACGCAGATCATCACCACCACCGCCAACAGGCGATAGAGGTTGATCAATCCGACGATGCGCCACCCCAGATCGGTCTGCGAGCGCTCGCCGACCGCGGCCACATCCGCTTGGGAACTCATGCCGTCAAGGTAGCATCCGTGGCGGCTTTCCGCGACAATTCCGCACCTTTCGTACCGGGCGCGATTGATGAACCTGCACGAATACCAAGCGAAGAAAATCCTTGCCGGCTACGGCGTCGCGGTGCCCGAGGGCATGGCGGCCGCGAATCCGGGCGAGGCCGAGGCCGCCGCGCGTGCGCTCGGCGGCGAGGTGTGGGTCGTCAAGGCGCAGGTGCACGCCGGCGGGCGCGGCAAGGCCGGTGGCGTGAAACTCGCGCGCAGCATCGATGAAGTCAGCGCCGCGGCGGCCGGCATGCTGGGCCAGCGCCTGGTCACGAAGCAGACCGGCGCGGCAGGTCTCCCGGTCGAGCGCGTGTACGTCGAGGTCGGATCGAACATCGAGCGCGAGCTGTACCTGAGCTTCACGCTCAACCGCGAGAAGGGCCGCATCGCGGTGGTCGCATCGGCCGCCGGCGGCATGGACATCGAACAGGTGGCGCACGACACGCCGGAAAAAATCCTCTCGGTCACGATCCATCCGGCCGCGGGCCTGCAGCCCTGGCAGTGCCGGCAACTCGGCTTTGGCATCGGATTGAAGGGCGAGCAGCTGGCGCAGTTCCAGTCGATCCTGCTCGCACTCTACCGCTTGTACGACGAGCGCGACGCGAGCCTGATCGAGATCAATCCGCTGATCGTGACGCGCGAGGGCAAGTTGCTCGCGCTCGATTGCAAGCTCGATATCGAGGCGAATGCGCTGTTCCGCCAGCGCGAGATGGCAGCGCTCCGTGATCCGGGCCAGGAAGATCCGGCCGAACGCATCGCCAGCGAACACGATTTGAACTACGTATCGCTCGACGGCGACATTGCCTGCATGGTCAACGGCGCCGGCCTCGCGATGGCCACGATGGACCTGATCAAGCTGCACGGCGGCGCGCCGGCAAATTTCCTCGACGTCGGCGGCGGCGCGACCGCCGCGCGCGTCACGACGGCGTTCGAACTGATCCTCTCGAACCCGAAGGTGCGCGCGATCCTGGTCAACATATTCGGCGGCATCGTGCGCTGCGACCTGATTGCCGAGGGCATCATCGATGCGGTGCGCGATGCCGGCGTGCGCGTGCCGGTGGTGGTACGGCTCGAAGGCACGAATGCCGAGGCGGCGCGCGCCAAGCTCGCGGGCGGGTCGCTGTCGATCATCAGCGCGAGCGACCTGACCGATGCCGCGCGCAAGGTCGTCGCCGCGGCGCGCGGCGCGCCGGCGAAGGCCGCTTCGGGCAAGGTGGCGCCATGAGCATCCTGGTCAACAAGCGCACCGCGGTGATCTGCCAGGGTTTCACCGGCAAGCAGGGCACGTTCCATTCCGAGCAGAGCATCGCCTACGGTACGAAGCTGGTCGGCGGCGTCACGCCGGGGCGCGGCGGCGAGAAACACCTGGGTTTGCCGGTGTTCGACACGGTGCGCGACGCGGTCAGGGCCACCGGCGCGACCGCGACGATGATCTACGTGCCTGCGCCGTTCGCTGCCGACGGCATCCTCGAGGCCGCCGAGGCGGGCATCGAGCTCATCGTGTGCATCACCGAAGGCGTGCCGGTCAACGACATGGTGCGCGTCAAGGCGGTGCTGGCCGGCACGGGCACGCGGCTGGTCGGGCCGAACTGCCCGGGTGTCATCACGCCAGGTGAATGCAAGATCGGCATCATGCCGGGCTTCATCCACAAGCCGGGCTGCGTCGGCATCGTCTCGCGCTCGGGCACACTCACGTATGAAGCGGTGTTCCAGACCACCGGCAACGGGCTCGGGCAGAGCACCTGTGTCGGCATCGGCGGCGATCCGGTGCGCGGCATGAATTTCATCGACGTCATCGAGCTGTTCGAGCGCGACCCGCAGACGGAAGGCATCGTCATGGTCGGCGAGATTGGCGGGAGCGACGAGGAAGCCGCCGCCGAGCACATACGCCGCTTCGTGACCAAGCCGGTCGTCGCCTACATCGCCGGCGTCACGGCGCCGCCGGGCAAGCGCATGGGCCACGCCGGCGCGGTGATCGCCGGCGGCAAGGGCACGGCCGCCGACAAGTTCCGCGCGCTCGAGGCCGCCGGGGTGCGCACGGTGAAATCGCCGGCGGAGCTCGGCAGCGCGATGGCCGAGGCACTGCGGCGCGCGCGCCGCGCGCGCACCCGTGCCGCGCACATTGCGCCGCGCGCGGCGCCGGCCAAGACCGCTGGTGCGGCGAAACGCGCAAGGAAGCAACCGCGGAAAAGTCCTGCGCGCGGCGCAGCACGCCGTCCCGTGAAGCGCCAGGCGAAGCGCGTGGCCAAGCGCGCGGCCCGGCGTACGACGCGCCGCCGGCGCTGACGGCTGGACGCAGCCGCGCACCGGGAGATCGATTGAACGCCACTCCGCGCCTGACACTGGCGCTCGCGCAAACCAACCTGCTGGTCGGCGACGTGCAGGGCAACCTGTCGCGCGCGTTGGCTGCCGCGACGCGCGCGCGCGATGAGCTGCACGCCGACCTCGTGCTGTTCCCGGAACTGACGCTGTCGGGCTATCCGCCCGAAGACCTGCTGTTCCATCGCGGCCTGCGCAGCCAGATCGAGAGCGCGCTGCAGGGGCTCGCGGCCGTGCCGGGCATCGGGCTGGTGATCGGCTTCCCGGAATACGAGGGTGCGCGCATCTACAACAGCGCGGCCGTGTACCGCGACGGCCGGCGCGTGGCGCTGACGCGCAAGTCCTGCCTGCCGAATTACCAGGTGTTCGACGAGAAGCGCTACTTCACCGCCGGCGGCGATCCGACGGTGTTCGAATGCCAGGGATTCCGCATCGGGCTGCTGGTCTGCGAGGACATCTGGGAACCCGAACCGGCGCGGCGTGCGCGCGCCGCCGGCGCCGAGCTGCTGCTGGTGATCAACGCCTCGCCGTTCGAGGTGAATCGCCAGCAGGTGCGCGAGCGCGTGGTGCGCGAGCGCGTGGCCGAGTGCGGCGTGCCGGTCGTGTACCTGAACCTGTACGGCGGCCAGGACGAACTGGTGTTCGACGGCAATTCCTTCGTCATGGATGCACACGGCGAACTCGCGATGCGCGCCCCGGCCTACACGGAAGACCTGTATCGCGTGCAGTTCGAGCGCCGCGACGGCCGGGCCATGCCGGTCAAGGGTGAAATCGCGCCGGCGCTCAGTGTCGAGGCGAGCGTCTACCAGGCGCTGGTGCTGGGCGTGCGCGACTACGTGCAGAAGCACGCTTTCCCCGGCGTGGTCATGGGACTGTCGGGCGGGGTCGATTCAGCGCTGACGCTCTGCATCGCCGTCGACGCGCTCGGACCTGCGCGCGTGCAGGTGGTCATGATGCCCTCGCGCTACACCTCGCAGATGAGCATCGAGGACGCCACCGCGCAGGCGCGCACGCTCGGCGTGCAGTTCAGCACGATCCCGATCGAAGGCATGTTCGAGGCGACGCTGTCCGCGCTGGCGGCGGAGTTCGCCGGGCGCGCGCCCGACACGACCGAGGAGAACATCCAGGCGCGCACGCGCGGCATCCTGCTGATGGCGATCTCGAACAAGACCGGACGCATGCTGCTGACCACGGGCAACAAGAGCGAGATGGCCGTCGGTTACGCCACGCTCTACGGCGACATGAACGGCGGCTTCGCGCCGATCAAGGATTGCAGCAAGCAGCTGGTGTACCGGCTGGCGAACTACCGCAATTCACTGGCGCCGCCCGGGAAGCCGGCGATACCGGCGCGCGTCATCGAACGTGAACCGACCGCGGAACTGCGCCACGGCCAGAAGGACACCGATTCGCTTCCGCCGTACGCGGTGCTCGACCCGATCCTCGAGGCCTTCATCGAGGAAGATCTGTCGGTCGATGAAATCTGCGCGCGCGGCTTCGAACGCGCCGTGGTCACGCGCATCCTCAACCTGGTCCAACGCAACGAGTACAAGCGCCGGCAGGCGCCGCCCGGCGTGCGCGTGAGCCGGCGCGCATTCGGGCGCGATTGGCGCTATCCGATCACGAGCGGGTACAAGCGGTAGCACGGGCGGGCGACACGTCGGGTCGATCGGCGATGCTGTCGGCCGCGCCTCCAAAGCGAGGCGAACCTTGCCGCTCGCTGCCGGAACGGCTTGTTGTGGCGACGAAAGCCAAAGCGAAGCACGGCGTTCCGGCGACGCTCGCGGCAAGGCGGCCGCCAATGCATCGCCGATCGACCCGACGTGTCGCCCGCCCGTGCCATCGACTGTGGCCGCCCGCGTTCAGGTAGCGCGCGTGTTACCAGAAGCGCCACCACGCGTGCCGGCGTTCGCCGCGGCGGCTGTCGTCGTTGTAGTTCGCCTGGTAGACCAGCTCGACGTTGTGCTGCAGGTCCTTGAGGCCGAGGCGCTTGTAGCACTCGATCATGATCTCGAGCGCGTCTTGCACGGCCGGCGCGCCGTCGTACTGCTCGATCGTGCGTTGGGCGCGCTGCGCCGCGGCGTCGTAGGCGCCGCGCTTGAAGTAATAGCGGGCGACGTTGATCTGGTACTGCGCCAGGCGGTTGCGCAGGTAGATCAGGCGGCGCTGCGCGTCGTGCGCGTATTCGCTTTTCGGAAACTGCTTGACCACGGTGGTGAAGGCCGTGATCGACGAGGCCAGTGACTCCGGCGGGCGCTTGGCCATGTCGACGCCGAACCAGCGCTCGAAGGCCCAGGGCGTGCGCTCGTAGTCGATCAGGCCCTTCATGTACCAGGCGTAGTCGATGCGCGGATGGGTCGGGTTCTCGCGCAGGAACTGTTCGGCCGCGTCGGTGGCCGCCTCGTTCTCGCCCTTGCGGTAATACACGTAGATCAGGTCGAGCCGCGCCTGCCGCGCCTGGTCGGTGAACGGAAAGCGGGCGGTCAGCGCCTCGTAATTCCTGACCGCCTGCTCGTAGTCGCCGTTGTTGAGCGACTTGTGGGCGTCCTTGTACAGGCCCTCGGCGGTGAAGCGGCCGAGGTCGCGCTTCTTGCCGTGGTGGGCGCAGCCGGTCAGTGCGGTGGCGACCACCAGCAGCACGACGGCCAGCGCTCGCCCGGGCGAGGCAAGCGCGGTGGCGGCAGGGCGGCGGGATGACCCGGGAGCGAGTACCTTGCTGACTGCCACGTTTTACCCTGCGACGCGAAAGCGCCAGTATAGCGAATAAACCCGACGCACCTGCGACCACGACATGCCTGCCAAGTTCCGCGTCCACGAGCTCGAACTGCCCGCCACGGCCGCTGGCGCGCGCTTTGACGTGGCGCTGGCCGCGGCGCTCCCGCAGTATTCGCGCGCGCGGCTGCAACAGTGGATCAAGTCCGGCGCGGCGCTGCTCGACGGCCGCGTGGTGGCGCCGCGGGCACGCCTGGGCGGCGGCGAGCGCGTGCGCGTGCAGGCCGAATTCACGGCCGACTCGGCCGTCGGCCCTGAGCCGATCGCGCTGCGCATCGTGCACGAGGACGAGGCCCTGCTGGTGATCGACAAGCCCGCTGGGCTGGTCGTGCATCCGGGCGCCGGGAATCCCGCGCATACGCTGCAGAACGCGCTGTTGGCGCATGATCCGGCCCTCGCGCTCGTGCCGCGCGCCGGGCTCATCCATCGGCTCGACAAGGACACCAGCGGCCTGCTGGTCGTGGCGCGCACGCCGGAAACCCACCACGCGCTGGTCGGCATGCTGCAGCGGCGCGAGGTCTCGCGCGGCTACCTGGCGCTGTGTTTCGGACGGCCCACGGCCGGCGGCACGATCGACGAACCGATCGGCCGGCATCGGTCGGTGCGCACGCGCATGGCGGTGCGGCGCGACGGGCGCGAGGCGGTGACGCACTATCGCATCGAGGAGCGCTTTCGTGGCCTGACGCTGTTGCGCGTGCAACTCGAGACCGGCCGCACCCACCAGATCCGCGTGCACCTGGCGCACGTCGGCCTGCCGATCGTCGGCGATCCGGTGTACGGCGGGCGGCGGCGCCAGGTCGCCGGCGCCGGCGCGGCGCTGCAGGCGGCGCTGCGGCGCTTTCGCCGCCAGGCGCTGCACGCACAACGCCTGGCCTTCGATCACCCGCTGACCGGCCGGCATCACACCTTCGAAGCGCCGCTCCCGGCCGACTTCCAGCAATTGCTGGATGCGCTGCGCGCGGATGCAGACGAATACGCGGATCGGCACGCGCGATGAGCGTGCGCTTCCTGGAAGCGGACTGGACGGCACCGGCGGCGGTGCGCGCCGGCTGCACGCTGCGCGGCGGGGGTTCGAGCCTGCCGCCGTACGCGAGCCTCAATCTCGGCGATCACGTCGGCGATGATCCGGCCACCGTGCGCGGCAATCGCGCGCAGCTGCGTGCGGCGCTGCAGTTGCCGGCGGAACCCATTTGGCTGAAACAGGTGCACGGCATCGAAGTGCTGGATGTCGACGCGGCGGATGCCGGCCGCGTCGCCGCGCCGGCCGATGCCGCGGTCACGCGCCAGCCCGGCCGGGTGCTCGCGATCCTGGTCGCCGACTGCATGCCGGTGCTGTTCGCGAGTGCCGATGGCGCCGTGCTCGGCGCTGCGCACGCGGGCTGGCGCGGACTCAGTGCCGGCGTGCTCGAGGCGACGGTGCGCGCGATGCGCGTCGCGCCCGACGGCCTGCGCGCCTGGCTCGGGCCCGCGATCGGCCCGCGGCACTTCGAAGTCGGTGACGATGTGCGCGCGGCCTTCGTGGCGCACGATGCGCAGGCGGCCGCGGCCTTCGTCGCCAACGCGCGCGGCCGCTGGCAGTGCGACCTGGCGAAGCTGGCGCGCCAGCGGCTCGCGGCGCTGGGCGTCACGCAGGTGCACTCCGCGCACCAGTGCACCTTCGCTGACACCGAAAAGTACTTCTCCTACCGGCGCGACGGCCGCACCGGCCGCATGGCGGCGCTGCTGTGGCGCGCGGGCGCCGCTGCCTGAGGTGCGTGCTAGAGTGGCCGTGGCATGCAAGTATTGATCTGGATCCTGCTCGCAACGCTGTTCGGCGGCCTGCTCAGCGCCGCGCTGGCCGGCGCGTTCCTGCTGCTGCCGGAAGCGCGCCGCGCGCACCTGCTGCCGCACCTGATCAGTTTCGCGACCGGCGCGATGCTGGCTGCGGCATTGCTCGGATTGTTGCCCGAGGCGGTGGCGGATGTCGGCCCGCAACGCGTGCAGGGCGTTGGCGCGGCGCTCCTCGGCGGCATCGCGCTGTTCTTCGTGCTGGAGAAATTCGTGCTCTGGCGGCATTGCCATACGGAGGATTGCGAGAGCCACCACGTGCCCGACAGCAACCACCGCGATCGCGCGGCCGGCTGGATCGTGCTGATCGGCGATGGCGTGCACAACGGCTTCGACGGCGTGCTGATCGCCGCGGCCTTTCTCACCGATGTGCGGCTCGGCATCCTGACGACGATCGCGATCACGGCGCACGAGATTCCGCAGGAGTTGGGTGACCTGGCGGTGCTGCTGCACGCCGGCATGAAGCCGAGCCGTGCGCTGCTGTTCAATACCGCCAGCAGCCTGACCTCGATCCTCGGTGGGCTGGCCGGCTACTACGCGCTGCGCAACGCGCTCGAAGTGCTGCCCTACGCGATCTCGGTGGCCGCCGCCTCGCTGATCTACGTGGCGGTCGCGGACCTGATCCCGGGCCTGCACCGCCGCGTCGACCCGGCCGGAAGCGCCGCGCAGGTGCTGCTGATCAGCGCCGGCATCGCGGTGATCTGGGTGGCGGAAGTGTTCCTGGGCGCTTGAAAACCCGTATTCGAGGCCCCACAAACGACCTGACCGCAGCCAAACCCTTTAGGCCCAGCCAGCTATGCGAATGGACAAGCTCACCAGCCGCTTCCAGGCGGCCCTCGCCGACGCGCAGTCACTGTGCGTGGGACGCGATCACCAGTTCATCGAGCCCGCGCACGTCATGCTCGCGCTGCTCGACTCGCAGGGCGGCGGCATCGCGCCGCTCCTGCTCAAGGCCGGCGCCGACGTCAACAAGCTCCGCACCCTGCTCGGCGCGGCGCTCGACCGCCTGCCGAAGGTGGAAGGCACGCCCGGCGAAGTGCACGTCTCGACCGACCTGAACCGGCTGCTGAATGTCACCGACAAGCTGGCGCAGCAGCGCGGTGACCAGTACATCTCGAGCGAGCTGTTCCTGCTCGCCGGTTTCGAGGACAAGAACACGCTGGCGAAGATCTTCAAGGACGCCCGCGTGCACAAGGGCGCGGTCGAACGCGCGATCGACGAGCTGCGCGGCGGCGAGGCCGTCAATGACCCGGCTGCCGAGGAGCAGCGCCAGTCGCTGGAGAAATACACCGTCGACCTCACCGCGCGCGCCGCGAGCGGCAAGCTCGATCCGGTGATCGGGCGCGACGATGAGATCCGCCGCACGATCCAGGTGCTGCAGCGGCGCACGAAGAACAATCCGGTACTGATCGGCGAGCCGGGTGTCGGCAAGACCGCCATCGTGGAGGGGCTCGCACAGCGCATCATCAATGGCGAAGTGCCGGAAGGCCTGAAGAACAAACGCATCCTGGCGCTCGACATGGGCGCGCTGATCGCCGGCGCGAAGTTCCGTGGAGAATTCGAGGAACGCCTGAAGGCGGTGCTCACCGACCTCGCCAAGCAGGAAGGCCAGGTGATCCTGTTCGTCGACGAG
>JAFEDW010000090.1 GCA_018241455.1 Pseudomonadota bacterium
GATATTGCCCGAAAACCAGCGCAACACTGCCGGCAGCTTGTAGAACGAACTGCCCCGCAGCGCCGCGGCGGTGTAATCCCAGTCTTCGTGCCGGCTCCAGTACGCTTCCGGGAACTGGTGCTGCACGTAGAACAACCACACGCCGGCGCCACCGGCGATCAGCATCAACGTGAACTCGATCAGCGCCCAGGACTTGAAGCCGATCAACTCGCTCACGCCTATCGCCACCAGCAGCAATCCCAGGTTGGTCAGCCAGACCGAGACACGCTCGCGCTTGCCGGCCTCGGAGGAAGGAATCCGCTCCAGCACGACGAACAGGATCGTCGGCGCCACGGCGAACAGCACCGCCGGGTTGCGCAGCAGGCGATAGGCGAAGCGCTGCCAGCGTGGCGCCGCCAGGTATTCGTCCACCGTCATCGTCCAGATGTCGCCCTTGCCGCGGCGGCCGAGGTTACCCGAGGTGCGGTGGTGGATCGCGTGCTCCCAGGTCCAGTGATGGTAGGGCGTGAAGGTCAGCAGCCCGGTGATCCAGCCGACGATCGTATTGGCGCTCTTCGAGCGCAGGAAGGATCCGTGGCCGCAATCGTGCATGAAGATGAACAAACGCACGCGCAGGCCCGCCGCCACGACCGCCAGCGGCAGGATCAGCCAGTACGAGACGGAAATGACTTTCGCCATCAGGAACCAAAGCAACAGGTACGGGATCAAAGTGTTGACCAGTTGCCAGATCGCACGACGGTGAGAGGGCCGACGGAAACGCTCGATCACCGACTTGAGGTCGGCCGACAGCGCACGCGGACCGCGGGCGGAGGTTTTGGGCTCGGTATTCACCTGCAGGCCCGGGACTCTAGCACGCGGCCCCGCCGATTGCGCGTGCGTGCGTGCGGCCCACTGCCCATGCGCACGACTCGCGCGAAGTCACGCTGTCGGCTTTATGAGACGCATCGCGGCCTGCAATTTGTGCACTATTCGATTGTGCGCGACAGTCTGCTGACTTATTTTTGGCGGCATCGAACCGGCTGACTCCCGCGCACACTGCGGAGGATCCATGTCACACAATCCGAACTTTCCCGTGTCCTGGCGTTTTGGCGTCGCGCTTGCGCTGCCGCTGCTGCTCAGCAGCTGCGGCGACGGCTACGACTGCGGCGATTGCGGCAGCTACTCGCCGACCGAGTATTCGTCGGCCGTCGTGGCCGGCGATTTCAACAACGACACGTTCGCCGATATCCTGCAACTCAGCGTCGTGCCGGATGGCTGGGGCGGCGCGCCCGCCACGATCAAGTCGTACCTGTCGACGGGCGCCGGCGCCTTCGCCGCGCCGACGCAGGTCAACGACGGCGACAATCCGCTGTTTGCCGCCAGCGCCGACCTGAACGGCGACGGACTTCCCGATGTCGTGACGGCCAGCGTGCGCAATGGCGCGCTGGCGGTGTTCTTCAACAGCAGCCTGACGCCGGGCACGCTCAACACGCCGCTCGTGCTGCCCTCCCCGGGCGCCTCGCAGGTCGCGATCATGGACATGAACGGCGACGGCCTGCCCGACCTGGTTTCCGCGGACTTCAACGTCTCGCTGTTCCTGCAATCGTCGCCCGGCACCTTCGCCGCGCCGGTCTCGCTGTATCCGGGCGGCGCGAACTGGGTGGCGGTCGGTGACCTGAACGGCGATGGCATGCCCGATGTCGTGGTGACCGACGACACCGGGGTACACCTGTTGCTGCACACGGGCGCGGCCAGCGCGACGACCTTCGCCGCACCGGTCACCGTGTTCACGGCAACCGCGAACATGAACGTCATCGGCTGGAACCTGGTCGCGGTCGCCGACGTCGACGGCGACGGGCTGAACGACCTGGTCATCACCGACCCGGGCCCGACCGGCGGCACCGCGCCGAACGTCAACGTATTGCTGCAGGATCCGGCCGACCCCGGGCATTTCCTGGCGCCGGTCAGCTATCCGGTCGCGCAGGCGAGCCTCGCGCAATCGATCATCGTGCGCGACGTCGACGGCGACGGCCATCCCGACATCGTCATCGGTGGCAGCGATGCGGTCAGCATCCTGTTGCAGGATCCGGCCAACCCCGGACAATTCCTCGCGGCCTCGAACATCGCTGCGCACTGCGCCAACGAAATTGCCGTCGCGGACGTCGACGGTGACGGTCGGCTGGACATCGTCATCGCGACCGGGCCGACGCACCCGGTCGTCAACGGCGTGATTACCACGCACCCTGGCGTGCTGTTGCAGAGCGCCACGACCGCCGGGACGTTCGCGGCGCCGACCGACCTGCCATAGGCTGCGGGCGCGACTCAAGCCCTGATCGGGCTTGGGTCGCGCCCAAAGTGTGAACTGCTTGGCGGTGCCGCCAGTGTGAGGCGCGTCTCGCCGCCGCACTGACTTAATACTGTGACGCCGCTTTGATCTGCTGCCGGATCACGCCGTTAGGCTCGGAAGCCTATGCGTGTGCGTGCCAAAGTGACCATCCTGCTTGCGCTGCTGTTCGCGGGCCTGATCGCCGCGCAATGGGTCATCCAGCAGCGGCAGATGCTGCCGCGCTTCGTCGAGCTCGAGCGCGACAGCGCGCAGACCGACATGCAGCGCGTCGTGCTCGCGGTCGGGCGCGAGCAGATGGCGTTGACCGCGCAGGTGGCCGATTGGGGCAACTGGCACGAGCTGTGGAAATTCATGGCGGGCCGCAATCCCGGTTTCGTGCAGGCCAGCCTCACCGATATTTCGTTCCGCACCGCCAAGATCGACTACATGGCGGTGATGTCGAACGACGGGCGTTACCTGTGGAGCCACGGGCCCTACGACGCTTCCGGGCACGCGCTCTCGCTGCGCCTGAACGGGAACGATCAGCTCGAAGAGGGCTGGAAGCGCGCCCTCGAGAGCGGCCAACCGGTCAGCGGATTGATCGCCACCGACCGCGGCGTGCTGGTCGCATCCAGCGCCCCGATCCTCGACGGCTTCGGCCATGGCCCATCACGCGGACTCGTCATCATGGGCCGGCTGTTGAATCACTCCGAACTCCTGCGGCTCGGCAACCAGGCCCAGGTGGTGCTCGACATGCGCCCGTGGGGCGAAGACAGCGCCGCCGACGCGCTGGTGCAGCGCGCCTCGGCCACCAAGGGCGACCGACTCACCGAGACCGACACCACGACGCGTATCGAGCGCGTGTTCACCAACGTCTCCGGCACGCCGTTGCTGACGCTCGGCATCAACGTGCCGCGCACGATCTCGCATCGCGGCGCCGAGGCGGTGCAGTATTCGACGCGGCTGCTCGGCGCGGCGGCGATCATCGCGCTGGGAGCCTTGCTGGTGCTGCTCGGCCGCATCGTGCTGAGCCCGCTGGCGCGCGTCACCGATCACGCGCAGCGCATCGCCGCCGCCGACGACCTGTCGGCACGCCTCAACTACGACCGGCGCGATGAGCTCGGCACGCTGGCGCGCGCCTTCGACGACATGGTCGGGCGACTGGCGCGCTCGCGCCGCGAGCTGATCGACCGTTCGTTCGAATCGGGCGCGGCGGAAAACGCCAGCGGCATCCTGCACAACCTCGGCAATGCGATGACGCCGCTGTCGGTGAACATCTCGGGCCTGCAGCAGAAGCTGGCTGCCGTGCCGGCCGACGACCTGCGACTGGCGCTCGAGGAACTGCGCAGCGGCACGCCGGACGCGGAGCGGCGCCGCGATCTCGAGCAGTTCGTGCAGCTGGCGGCGACCGAGCTGGCGCATGCCGTCAAGCAGGGCGCCGAGAAACTCAACAGCATCATCGAGCAGACCGATGTGATGCAGGCGGTGCTGGCCGAGCAGCGGCGCCACCAGCGCAACAAGCCGGTGCGCCAGATGGTCACGCCCGCCGAGTTGGTCGCACTCGGCCTGCAGCAGATCGCACCGACACATCGCGATCGCCTCGCCGTGGAGATGTCGCCCGCGCTGGCGGCGGTCGGCCCGCTGTCGTTGCCATCCACGATGCTGGGTATGGTGATCCAGAACCTGGCGCAGAACGCCGCTGAATCGGCGGCGATGGCGGGCATGGGCCGAGCGCGGCTGCGCTTCGACGCCGAACGGGCCAAGGCGGCGGACGGCGGCAGCATGTTGCGCCTGGTGGTCAGCGACGATGCCGCCGGCATCGCGCCGGAGCAGTTGCCGCGCCTGTTCCAGAAGGGCTATTCGACCAAGTCGCAGGCGACCAATTCGGGCCTGGGACTGCATTGGTGCGCGAACACGCTGCACGCCATCGGCGGCGCGATCTCGGTGCACAGCGACGGCGCCGGCTGCGGCGCCCGATTTGAAATCCTGATTCCCCTGCCGGCAGACGGTGCGCAGATCGAGGAGCGAGCGGCATGAACCTCAAACCCAATACCGAAACGCCACTGCGGGTGCTGGTGGCCGACGACGAAGCAGCGATACGCGAAGCGTACCGCCAGGTGTTCGGCGAAGCCGACCTGCGCGCCGACCTGGATGCGATCCAGGACCTGCGCGCGCGTTTGTTCAACAAGACGAAGGCCGGCGGCGGCGCCCAGCGCCGCACGTTCGAGGCGATGATCTGCAGCAGCGCGGTCGAAGTCGTTGCCGCGGTCGGCGAAGCGGTCGCGGCCGGCAATCCGTATCCGGTCGTGTTCCTCGACATGCGCATGCCGCCGGGCGAGGACGGTGCCTGGGCGGCCTCGCGCATCCGCGAGCTCGATCCGGACGTCGAGATCGTCATCTGCACGGCCTACTCGGATGTCGATCCGGCCAATATCGGGGGCCACGTTCCACCGCAGGACAAGATCTCGTTCCTGCAGAAGCCGTTCCATCCGCACGAGGTGCGGCAGATGGCGGTCGCGCTGTACAGCAAATGGCGCGCCGAACGGCACATCGCGCGACTGGCCTACTTCGATTCGCTCACCGGTCTGCCGAACCGCGAGCACTCGATGTCGCGGCTCGACAATGTGCTGCAGCGAGGCGCCGCGGACGGCAAGACCACGGCGCTGCTGTACATCGACCTGGACAATTTCAAGCGCATCAACGACACGCTCGGCCACAGCGCCGGCGATGAGCTGCTGAAGCAATGCTCCGCGCGCCTGCGCGAAGCGCTCGAGGGATTGGCCAGTGGCGGCGCGCATCGCCTCGGCGCCGGCGACCTGGGCCGCCTCGGCGGCGATGAATTCATCGCGATCCTGCCTGAAATCACGATGCGCGACACAGCCTCGGCCGCGGCCGACGCGGTCATCATCGCCTTGCAGCAGCCGGTGCGCCTCGGCCACCACGAAATCGTCGTGACGCCCAGCGTCGGCATCGCCATCAGCCCGGATGACGGCACCGATGCCGCGACGCTGCTGCACAACTCGGACCTGGCGATGTATTTCTCCAAGCGCCGCGGGCACGGCGCGTGGGCGTTCTACGATGCGTCGATGAGCGACGGCGCGCTGCGACGCCTGACGCTCGAGGGCAAGCTGCGCGGCGCGCTCGAACGCCAGGAATTCAGCCTGCACTACCAGCCGCAGTTCGAACTCGCCTCGGGCGCGCTGTCGGGCCTCGAAGCGCTGCTGCGTTGGACGCATCCGGAACTGGGCGCGGTGCCGGTGCTCGAATTCATCGAGATCGCCGAGGACACCGGCCTGATCGTGCCGATCGGCGAATGGGTGTTGCGCAGCGCCTGCGCGCAGGCGCGCCAGTGGCGCGATCAGGGGCTGCCGTTCGGGCACATTTCAGTGAACGTCTCGGGCACGCAGTTCCTGCAGCGCGATTTCCCCGACCTGGTGGCGCGCGTGCTGAAGGAGACGAGCCTCGAACCGAAGTGGATCGAGCTCGAGATCACCGAGACGGTCGTCATGCGCGATGAAGCCTGGGCCGAGAAGGCGCTGGCGAGCCTGCGCGCGGTCGGCGTGTCGCTGGCGATCGACGACTTCGGCATCGGCTACTCGAGCCTCGGGCGCCTGCGGCACCTGGCCGTCGATCGGCTCAAGGTCGACCGCTCCTTCGTCAGCAACCTCGAATCCGAGGTGCGCGACCGCTCGATCGCGAGCGCGATCATCAAGATGTCGCGCACGCTCGGCATTGGCGTCGTGGCCGAAGGCGTCGAGACCTTCAACCAGATGCTCTACCTGCAGGAGCAGGAGTGCGAGTCGGCGCAGGGCTACCTGTTCAGCCGCCCGCTGCCGACCGCCGATGCCGAGGTGCTGCTGCGGCGCGTCGCCGCGAACGTCGACCTGAGCCGCACCGAGAAACTCCGGCGCCTCGCGGTCGAGACGCCGGCTGAAGCTACCAAAGGCTGACGCGCTTCTCCGGCGGCAGGTACATCTTGTCACCCGGCTTGATGCCGAAGGCCTCGTAGAAGGCCGGCTGGTTCATCAGCGGCAGCTGGCCGCGCAGCGCCTCCGGTGAATGCGGATCGGTCTTCATCTCGAGGATCGCCTCGTTGGTGCGGATCTTCTGCATCCAGATATGTGAATAGCCCATGTAGAAGCGCTGGTCGCCGGTGAGGCCATCGAGCACCGGCGCCGGCTTGCCGTTCAGCGAGATCTGGTAGGCCTTGTACGCGATCGCGAGCCCTGAGTTGTCGGCAATGTTCTCGCCGAGCGTCAGTTCGCCGTTCACGTGGAAGCCCGGCACCGGCTCATGCGCCGAGTACTGGGCCACGAGTACCTTGGTTTTTTCCTTGAAGCGCTTGTAGTCGTCCTTGGTGAACCAGCCCGGCGTGCCGAGCAGGTTGCCATTGCCATCGTACTGGCTGCCCTCGTCATCGAAGCCATGGCTGATCTCGTGTCCGATCACGGCGCCGATGCCGCCGTAATTGACCGCGTCATCGGCGGCCGGGTTGAACATCGGCGGCCGCAACACGGCGGCCGGGAACACGATCTCGTTCATCTCCGGGTTGTAATAGGCGTTGACCGTCTGCGGCGTCATGAACCACTCGGTGCGGTCGATCGGCTGGCCGAGCTTCTTCAGGTTGCGGTTGTACTCGAACTCGTTGGCGCGCATGACATTGCCCATCAGGTCATCGTGCGCGGTCGTGAGCGCGCTGTAGTCACGCCATTTGGACGGATAGCCGATCTTCGGCGTGAACTTCGCCAGCTTCTCCTGCGCCTTCTTCTTCGTGTCGGCGCTCATCCAGTCGAGCTTGTCGATGTCCTGCTGGTAGGCGGCCAGCAGGTTCTTGACCAGCTGGTCCATGCGCGCCTTCGATTCCGGCGGGAAGTAGCGCGCCACGTAGATCTTGCCGAGCGCATCGCCCATGGCGTTCTCGACCAGCGAAACACCGCGCTTCCAGCGCGGCCGGATCTGCGGCACGTCGCTCAGCGCCGTGCCGTAGAAGGCAAAGTTCTCATCGACGTAGGCCTTGGGCAGGAACGGCGCCATGCCGCTCAACAGGTGCCAGCGGAAATAGGTCTTCCACACCGGCAGCGGGGTGCTGGCCAGCACGCCCGAGAATCCGCTCATGTAGCTCGGCTGCTTGATCACCAGGTAGTCGGTCGCGCCCTGCACGCCGGCCGCGTCGAGATAGGCCGGCCAGTCGAAACCCGGCGCCAGTTTGGGCAGCTGCGCGAACTCGTACTTGTTGTAGGTCTTGACCGGGTCGCGATCGGCGACCTTGGTCCACTGGAGCTTCGCGAGCGCGGTCTCGAGCGCCATGATCTGCTTCGCTTCGCTGGCGGCGTCCTTATCGCCGGCGAGCTGCAGCATTTTCTGCACGTGCTGCAGGTACTGTTCGCGTGCCTGTTTCAGCTTTGGATCATTCTGCAGGTAATAGTCGCGATCGGGCAGCCCCAGGCCATCCTGGTGCAGCTCGAACACGTACTTGGTCGCGTCCTTCGCGTCCTGGTGGACGAACTGGCTGAAGGGGGCGGCAATGCCGATGCGGTTGAAGTGCGCGATCTGCGCCGCGATCTGCTGCTTGTCCTTGAG
>JAFEDW010000091.1 GCA_018241455.1 Pseudomonadota bacterium
CGACCTTGCCTACCAGCGGCTGCGCAGCGTGGTGCGCGCGCCGTCGTGGCAGCGGCGCTTCCTGCGGCTGCCGCTCGCCACGCGCCGGCAGCTGGCCGATGCGGCCCGCGCCGGCAGCCGCGCGCACACCGGCATGGCGGCGCCCGACATCATGGATGCGAGCAAGCTGGCCGTTACCGCGGTCATGCGCGCCGCGGGGGTACGTGCGCTGATCCATGGCCACACGCATCGGCCTGGCGTGCATGAATTTCCGCTCGATGGCGGCAACGCGCGCCGCTATGTGCTCGGCGCCTGGTACGAACAGGGCAGCTGCCTGCGCTGCACCCCTAAGCGCTATGAACTGCTCACGTTGCCGCGCGTGACATCGGCGGCGGGTACCGCCGCCGCAGCCGGCGGACCGGAGTGAAAGCGCAGCTGCGCATCGTCGCGCTCGATCAGGCCGGCTTCTACCGCCAGCAGTTCATGCAGGCGCCGCCGGAAATCACCCGTCGCTGCGGCGGCCAGCTCCAGGTACAAGCCGGTGTGGCGCGCCTCGGCGCGCTGTAATTCGCCGTAGAAGGCCGCCAGTGGTTCGGGCAGGCGTTGCGCCAGGCGTTCGAAGCGCTCGCAGGAACGCGCCTCGATGATGGCGCCGGCGAGCAACAGATCGAGGTGCCGGTGCGGTTCATGCGTACGGAGCGCTGCGCGCAGGCCCGCCGCATAGCGCCCGGGCTTGAGGCGTTCGAAGCGCACGCCGAGCCGCTCCATCATGCGCGTCACCTGCTCGAAGTGCCGCAGCTCCTCGCGAGCCAGCCGCGCCAGCGCCAGGTTCTGCGCGGAGCGCTCCGGGTACGCGAAGATCAGCGCCAGCGCCGTCGACGCGGCCTTCTTCTCGCAGTTCGCGTGATCGACGAGCAGCGTGTGCCAATCGGCGCAGGCCGCCTGCAGCCAGCGTTCCGGCGTCGGCACGAGCAGCGCCGCCAGGTTCACGCCTCGTGGGCCTCCGCGAGCCACTGCACGCGTGCCGCGGTGATGGCCGCCGCGGTCGCCTCGGCGTTCGCGTAGCGGTCGTCCGGCTCCTTGGCGAGCAACCGGTCCATCAGCGGCTGGAGCTGCGCGAAGCGCGGCTCGAGCCGCGGGATCGGCGTATTGCGGTGCATGTACAGCACTGTCATCGGGTTGTCGGCCTTGTAGGGTTTCTCGCCGGTCAGCAGCTCGAACAGCACGACCCCGAGGCTGTACAGGTCGCTGCGCGCGTCGAGCCGCTGGCCGTGGCCCTGCTCCGGGCTCATGTAGTGCGGCGTGCCGAAGATCAGGCCCTTGTCGGTCAGCTCGAGCTGCAGCGCGGCCTGCTTGGCCATGCCGAAATCGATCAGCGCGAGCTGCTCGGCGGTGCGCAGCATGACATTGCCGGGTTTCAGGTCGCGGTGCAGGATGCCGGCTTTGTGGATGGCGCCGAGCACGTCGGCCAGTTGCGCGGCGTATTGCAGCGACTCGGCCGGCGACAGCCCGGCCTTCATGCGCCGGCGCAGGTCGCCGAGCGGGAAATATTCCATCGCCAGGTAGGCATGATCGTCGGCGATGCCGAGTTCATGCAGGTGCACGATGTTGGGATGGCGGATGCGCTCGGCGATCTCGTATTCCTGCAGGAAGCGTTCGAACGACTGATCGATGCCGGAATCGTCGCGCTGCGACGGCGTCACCTTCAGCACCACCAAGCCCTCGGCTTTCTCGCTCTCGGCGATGTAGAGGTGCGAGACCGAGCCGCGCGCCAGCAACCGCGCACGCCGGTAGCCCGGGATGCGCGCATCGCCGAAGCGATGCGATTCGCGCGCCGCGGCCGAGACGCGCCACTCGGCCATCGCCAGCCGGTGCTTGTGGCTGGCCTGGTCGATCGCATCCAGCAGCGCGGCGTGCGCAAAGCGGTGCTTGCTGACGACGGCAAACGCGCCCCAACCGTGCGCGGCCTCGCGCGCGCGCGCATCCTCGCCATCGAGCATGAAGATCACCGGCGCGAAGCCTTCGCGGTTCGCCAGGTCGCGCAGCCATTCGAGGCCCTCGCCGCCCGGCCAGGATTGCGCCAGCAACACGGCGTCGAACCCCTGCGCGAGGAATTCCGGCGGGATGGGGCCGCGTTCCAGCGGCGGATAGGACACCACGTTGACCGCCGGCCAGCGGCAGCTGGCGTGATGGCGAATCAGCGCCTGGATCCGCGGTTCTTGTTCAATCGCCAGCAGGCGCATGCCATTTCAGCCCGAGTATCAGGAATTGCGGCGTCACGGCGCCGCTGCCCGCCTGCCCCGACACGCTCACCAGGTCACCGGCGCTGGCCAGCAGCTCGGCGCAGTTGCCAAGCCGCGCCTCGGTCTCCGGATCGAATCCCGCCACCGTCATGCGCGCGCAGGACTCGCCGTCGACGAGTGCGCCATTCTCGCCGCCCGCCGCGTCGACCGGGGCCGCCAGCACCAGCAGCGGTTCGCGTCCGGCCACCAGGCTCGCAACGGCGGTCGCGAACTGCAGCGGTGGCTGTTCGGGCAATGCCGTCCAGGCTGCGTACCACGCCATCAAGCCAGCCGGACCCATCTCGAGCGCGTGCGCCACGCGCACCGCTGCGGCCGGTGGCGCATCGCTGAGCAGCCCGCGCCAATGCAGCGCCACGCCTTCGCCATTCGCGGCGGCGTGCAGCAGCCGCGGCCAGGCGTTCATGTCTGCGCCGGCCGCAGCCGCGAAGGACTCGAGCAGCAGCGTGCGTGCGCGTTGCAGACCGCCGGCCCTAGGCTGCGCCCGCATGGCGCTCCTGGTCACTCAAGCGCCGCTGACGACGCGGAGCGCACCCGGGGCGAGCGCCCTACGGCGGCTGCGCGCGGCGTCGGAGCGATTGTGCTGCAGTTGCGCGAGGTATTCGGGCGTCACGTCGCCGGTGACGTATTCGCCCGAGAAGCACGAGGTGTCGAACTCGTGGATCTTGGCGTTATCGTGCTGGCAGGCCGACACGAGGTCGCCCAGGTCCTGGTAGACCAGCCAGTCGGCGCCGATCAGCCGCGCGACTTCTTCCTCGCTGCGTCCCGCCGCCACCAGCTCGCTCGCCGCCGGCATGTCGATGCCATAGACGTTCGGGTAACGCACCGGCGGCGCGGCCGAGGCGAAGTAAACCTTGCGCGCGCCGGCTTCGCGCGCCAGCTCGATGATCTGCGCCGAGGTGGTGCCGCGCACGATCGAATCGTCGACCAGCAGCACGTTCTTGCCGCGGAATTCGAGGTCGATCGCGTTGAGCTTGCGCCGCACCGACTTCTCGCGCATTTCCTGGCCGGGCATGATGAAGGTGCGGCCGATATAGCGGTTCTTGTTGAAGCCCTCGCGGTACTTGATGCGCAGCTTTTGCGCCATCTGCAGCGCGCTGGTGCGGCTGGTGTCGGGGATCGGGATCACGACGTCGATGTCGTGGTCGGGGTGCTCGCGGCGGATCTTGTCGGCGAGCTTCTCGCCCATGCGCATGCGGGCGCGGTATACGGAGATGTTGTCGATGATCGAGTCGGGGCGGGCGAAATAGACGTATTCGAAGATGCAGGGCGTGTGGTGCATCGTCGCCACGCACTGCTGCGAGTGGAGCCTTCCCTGCTCGTCGATGAACACCGCCTCGCCCGGCGCCACATCGCGCACCAGGTCGAACGAGAGCATGTCGAGCGCGACGTTTTCGGAAGCCAGCATGTACTCGGTGCCGCGCGCCGTGCGGCGCTCGCCGATCACCAGCGGGCGGATGCCGTGCGGGTCGCGGAAGCCGAGCACGCCGTGGCCGATGACCATGACCACGACCGCGTAGCCGCCGCGGCAGCGCCGGTAGACCGCGCTGGTGGCCGCGAAGATGTCGGCCGGCGTGACGCGCGGCGTGCCGACGCGCTGCAGCTCGGAAGCCAGCACGTTCAGCAGCACTTCGGAATCGGATTCGCTGTTCAGGTGCCGGCGCTCTTCGCGCGTCAGCACGTCGGCCAGTTCGGCCGCGTTGGTCAGGTTGCCGTTGTGCGCCAGGCAGATGCCGTAGGGCGCATTGACGTAGAACGGCTGGGCTTCGGCGGCGCTGTCGCAGCCGGCGGTCGGATAGCGCACGTGGCCGATGCCGACGTTGCCGCGCAACTCGAGCATGTGGTGCTGCTGGAACACGTCGCGCACGAGTCCCGCGCCCTTGCGCACGCACAACTCGCCGGCTTCGGCGGTCATGATGCCGGCCGAATCCTGGCCGCGATGCTGCAGCACCGTCAGCGCGTCATAGATGCGCTGGTTGACTGGACTGGTACCGACGATGCCGACAATGCCACACATGAATGCGCTCAGCCTCCGCGGGGAACCGTTGCCGCAATCGCTCGAGCCCCAAGGACCTCAGGCGGTCATCGGCGCGGCGGGAATCTTACGCTCTCCGACCAGGCCGCGCAGCACATTACCGGCATGCTCCGCGTAGGGCACCAGGGTCGATTGGCGATACCAGGCCTCGTCGTTCAGGCGCACGGCATGGCACAACATCGCCAGCAAGCCGAGCACCACCGCGCCACGCAGCAATCCGAACACCAACCCGAGCAACCGGTCGAGGCTGTTGAAGATCGACAGCCGCACGAAATACGAGACGATCGCACCAATGCCGGCGCCCACCAGCAATACCACCACGAAGATGATCGTGCGCGCGGCCCACGGACGCACCGCCGCGTCGCTGAGCGCGCCGCCGAGGTGCGGCTCGAGTTCGCCGGAAAATGCCCATGCGAGCCACACGGCCGCGATCCACGTGACCAGCGAGATCACTTCGCGCAGCAGTCCACGCACGATGCCGACGGCGCACGATGCCACGAGCACGGCGATGATGGCGTAATCTGTCCAATTCATAGACGACCTGTTCCGGGCTGCTTCCCGCGACCTGAGCGGACAATTCTACCAGTACCGCGCAGGCCACGGCCCTGCACAGTTCTCAGGGCACCGCATTGACGATCGGCTTGAGGCCCCGGGACTGCATCTTCTCCTTCAGGGCCACGGCCGCCGCATGATCCGACATGGGGGCGCTGCGCACGCGATACAAGCCGTGGTCGTCGGGCCCGACCGCCCGCACGGCAAATCCCTTGGCCCGCACCTGCTTCACCATGCGATCGGCAAAATCGCGCCGCGTGAACGAGGCCACCTGCACCGTCCAGCCGGAAGTCCCGCCGCTGGCATGGGACTGGGTGGCTGGCGGCGCAGGCGCGGACGCCACCACCGTCGGTGCCGCGGGCATCGTCTGCGCCGGCGTGTCCGCAACGCCCGGCGCACCCGCACTCCCCGCCGTGCCCGCACTGCCCACACTGCCCGGCGTGCTCGCCGCATCTCTCGGCGCACCCTCGTTCACGGCGCCGACCGGCGGCGCAGCGGCCGGTGGCTGCGTGTTCGGGGAATCGCGCAGGTCGATCGTGTAGGTGCGCATCGGCGCGCCATCGGTGCTCGGGGCGTGGCTGTCGACGCTGCTGGCGGGCCGGCCGCGGAACATCTCGGGCACCAGCAACACGACGATCACCACCAGGATCGCCGCGCCGGTGAGCCTTTCCTTCAAATGCTGCTGCAACGGGTCATCACCATCGGGTCACGGAGCGATCAGTATAAGCGCCGGCCCGACGGTGTGGAACGAGCCGCAGACCACGACGCGATCGCCCACTTGCGCCAGCGCCTGCGCGCGTGCGACCGCGGCGTCAACGTCGCCGGCGAGTTCCAACTCGCCGCGCAGTGTGCCCATGCGCGAACGCAGCCCTTCGGGCGGCAGTGCGCGCGGCCCGGACAACGTGCACAGCAGCCAGCGATCGACGAGCCCGTCGAGCTGCGCCGCGACCGCGGCCGCATCCTTGTCGCCCAGCACGGCGAACACCGCCAGCGTGCGGCCGCGCACCGGACGCGCGCGCAACTCGGATGCGAGCACGGCGGCCGCGGCTTCGTTGTGCGCGACATCGAATACCCACTCCACCGGCCCGGCAACGAACTGCAGCCGGCCCGGCAGGCGGGCCGCGCGCAGGCCGGCCGCGACCGCTGCAACATCAGGTTGACGCGGCGCCAGCAACACGCGCAGCGCCGCGAGCGCCACCGCCGCGTTGCGGTACTGGATGCTGCCCGCCAGCGCCGGCGGTGGCAGCCCATCGAAGTCGACGCCGCCGCCGTGCACGTCCCAGCGGCCGTCGGCATGCACGCGCCAGGCGAAGTGCGTGCCCGCGATCTGCGGGCGGCATTGCAGGCGCACCAGCGCGTCGGTGACCGTCGCAGGCATGCGCGCATCGCCGAGTATCACCGGCTTGCCGGCGCGGAAGATGCCGGCCTTCTCGGTGCCGATCGCCTCGAGCGTGTCGCCCAGCCAGTCACGATGATCCATCGCCACCGAGCAGAGCACGGCCACATCGGCGTCGACCAGGTTGGTCGCATCGAGCCGCCCGCCGAGCCCCACCTCCAGCACCGTCAGCCCGACGCCCGCCGCGCGGAAGACCAGCAGCGCCGCCAGCGTGTTGAACTCGAAGTACGTCAGCGTGTGCTGGCCGCGCGCGGCTTCGATCTCGGCGAATGCAGCGCACAGCGCGGCCTCCGGCACCTCCTGCCCGTCGATGCGGATGCGCTCGGTGTAGCGCAGCAGATGGGGCGAGGTGAACAGCCCGACCTTGAGCCCGTGCGCCTGGCCGAGCGCGGCGAGCAGCGCCGAGGTCGAACCCTTGCCGTTGGTGCCGCCGACGATCGCGGTGCGTCCCGCGGGCGGCAGCAGCGCCAGCCGCTCGGCCACGACGCGCACACGCTCCAGCCCGAGGTCGATGCTGCGCGGGTGCAGCGTGTCCTGGTAGGCCAGCCATTCGGCCAGCGTGCGGCCGCCGGGCATCGGTATCTGCTAGGCGCTGGCCAGCACCGGCCGCCGCTGCAGCAAGCGCAACAGCGCCGCCAGCTTGTCGCGCATGTCGCGGCGATCGATGATCAGGTCGAGCGCACCGTGCTCGAGCAGGAATTCGCTGCGCTGGAAGCCTTCCGGCAGCGTCTCGCGCACGGTCTGCTGGATGACGCGCGGGCCGGCAAAGCCGATCAGCGCCCGCGGTTCGGCCACGTTCAGATCGCCCAGCATCGCCAGGCTCGCCGACACGCCGCCGGTGGTCGGATCGGTCATGACCGAAATGAACGGCAGCCCGGCGCGCGACAGGCGCGCCAGCGCCGCGCTGGTCTTCGCCATCTGCATCAGCGACAGCAACGCCTCCTGCATGCGCGCGCCGCCGGTGGCGGAAAAGCACACCAGGCCGCAGCGCTGCTCGAGGCTCTGCGCGGCGGCGCGGCGGAAGCGTTCGCCGACGACCGAACCCATCGAGCCGCCGAGGAACTGGAACTCGAAGGCGCAGGCCACGACCGGGTCGCCGTGCAGCCGCCCGGCCAGCGCGATCAGCGCGTCGCGTTCCCCGGTGGTCTTCTGTGCCTGCGCGAGCCGATCCTTGTAGCGCTTGCTGTCCTTGAACTTGAGCGGGTCTTCGGGCTGCACCTGCGCGCCGATTTCCTGCTGGCCGTCGGTATCGAGGAACGAGCGCAGCCGCTCGCGCGCGCCGATGCGCATGTGATGCGTGCACTTGGGACAGACGTTGAGATTGCGTTCGAGTTCGGCGCGGTACAGCACGCCGTCACAGGCCGGGCACTTGATCCACAACCCCTCGGGCACCGAGCGCGAACGCCGCTCGGTCTTGATCCTGGACGGAACGATTTTTTCAAACCAGGACAAGGGCTAGGCTCCCGCGGCCTCGAGGGGGTCGATGATAGCGGAATCGGCGGGCAGGCCGAACTCCGCCGGATAATCGACCTGCCAGAGGTACAGCCCGTGCGCGGCGACCGTGGCCTCGCCGGTGCTGCGCTGGCGCGATTCGAGCTGTTCGCGCACGCGCCCGGGCGG
>JAFEDW010000092.1 GCA_018241455.1 Pseudomonadota bacterium
CGCGCGCGCGCGCGCGCGCCAGCCGCGCGCCGGCGGTATCGGCCTCGTTGGCGGCCGCATCGCTCATGTCTTATTGCTTCTTGGCCGTGAGCGCCGCAAGCGTGTGCGCCTGCTCGCTGTCGGGAAAATCGGTATGCAACCGCCAGGCCATCTGCGCCGCGCTGATGCCGTCGGACTGCGCGCGCGCGGCGCGCCAGCCCAGCAGTAACAAGTCGGGCGTGGGCGGATTCCTTTTCATGAAGTCGGTGACGCCCGCCAGCGCCTCGGCGGCGCGCTCGTTGCCCAGGCGCAGGTCGGCGAGCTGCACCGCGGCCTCGGCGTAGTCGGGTCGCACCTGCAGCGCCTGCAGGAACAGCGGCTCGGCTTCCGCGTCGCGCTTGGCGCCGCGCAGGCATACGCCCGCGTTCGTGTAGGCAGCCCACGGCGTGCTGTACAGCCGGTTGCGCGCCGCCTCCTGGAAGCGCTTCACGCCGTCGTCGACACGACCGACGCCGCACAGGTATACCGCATAGTTGTTGAGCTGCTCGGGATCGCCGGGCGCCAGTGACAGCGCCTCGCGATATTCGCCCTCGGCGCGCTTGTCGTCGCCCAGCCGCGCGTACAGCATGGCCAGCAGCCCGTGGATGCGCGGGTCGCGCGGCGCCTGCCTGACCGCGCGTTCCAGCTTTTGCTTGGCGATCGGCAGGTTGCCCTGCTGCAGGTACGCGGAGCCGAGTTGCATGTTGGCGGCCCCGGCGGCGGCGGCAGACTGCGGGCTCGGCTCGCTGTCCCCGCCGGTGCTCGCGCAGGCTGCCAGTGCAGTGGCCGCAATGGCTGCCACCAGCGTGCGACAGGCGTTCACGTGAACGCCCGCGCGCCGAGGCGCGCCGTCGTGCGATCCTGCACCCGTCCCACGAGCTGTCCGCAGGCGGCATCGATATCTTCGCCGCGCGTGCGTCTTACCGTAGCCATGACGCCACGCTGCAAGAGTTCGTCGCGAAACCGCCAGATGGCCGCATCGCTCGAGCGGCGGTACCGCGTGCCGGGAAACGGATTGAATGGAATCATGTTGACCTTCGCCGGCCGGCCGGCCAGCAGTTGCGACAGCGCACGCGCCTGCGCCGGCGAATCATTGACGCCATCGAGCATCACGTATTCGAAGGTTACGCTGCGACCATTCTGCTCGTCGAGGTAATGCCAGCAGGCCTCGAGGAGTTCCGCGATCGGGTGCACGCGGTTGATCGGCACCAGCGTGTCGCGCAACTTGTCATCAGGAGCGTGCAGCGAGACGGCGAGCGCGACGTTGCTCACTTCGGCGAGCTTGTATATTTGCGGCACGAGCCCGGAAGTAGAGAGCGTCACGCGCCGGCGCGACAGGTCGAAGCAGGCATCGTGCAGCAGGATCTGCGTCGCCGGCACCACGTTGCGGAAGTTAGCCAGCGGCTCGCCCATGCCCATGAACACGACGTTGGTCACGCGCCGCTCGCCGCCCGGCTCGAAGCCGAGTTCGCGGTTGGCGAGCCACACCTGGCCGACGATCTCGGCGGTGGTCAGGTTGCGATTGAAGCCCTGCTGCGCGGTCGAGCAGAACGTGCAGTCGAGCACGCAACCGACCTGCGAGGAGATGCACAAGGTGCCGCGGTCGGTCTCGGGGATGAACACCATCTCGAAGGCCTGCGAGGCATCGGCGCGCAGCAGCCATTTGCGCGTGCCATCCTCTGACTGGCGCGCCAGCACGATCTCCGGCAGTTTCACTTCAGCCTGCGCGCCGAGCTGCGCGCGGAAATCCTTCGCCAGGTCGGTCATCGCGTCGAAGTCCGCGACGCCCCGCTTGTACAGCCAGTGCTGCAGCTGGCGCGCGCGGAACGGGCGCGACCCGGCCGCCTGCACCCAGGCTTCCAGTTCCGGTGGCGGGAGGCCGAGCAGGTTGACGCGCGTGTCCAAGCGGGGGTTTCCAGCGCTCGGCCGCTAGCCGCGCGGACAGATTTCCGTGCCGCTGAAGAAGAAACCGATCTCGCGCGCCGCCGTCTCGGGCGCATCGGAACCGTGCACGACGTTGGCCTCGATGCTCTGCGCCAGGTCGGCGCGAATCGTGCCGGGCGCGGCCTTCTTCGGATCGGTGGCGCCCATGATGTCGCGGTTGCGCACGATCGCATTGTCGCCCTCGAGCACCTGCGCGATCACCGGGCCGGACGTCATGTAACGCACCAGGTCCTTGTAGAACGGGCGCTCGCGGTGCACCTCGTAGAAGGCTTCGGCCTGTGCGGTCGACAGGTGCAGCATCCGGGCCGCGACGATGCGCAGCCCGGCGCGCTCGAAACGGTGGTACACATCACCGATCAGGTTGCGGGCCACGCCGTCGGGCTTGACGATGGACAGGGTGCGCTCGAGCGCCATCAGCCGTACTCCTATTAAGACAAAAACAGGCCAGTGAAAGGGCCGGCAAGTTTAGCCGCTCAGGGGCTGATCCAGCAATCACAATGCTGGCGGAAGTACCGGACGGGAAAGGTTTTTTAGACCGTGAAACTCTCGCCGCAGCCGCATTCGGCCTTGACGTTCGGATTGGCGAACTGGAACGACTCGTTCAGTCCCTTGCGGACGAAATCGACGCGCGTGCCATCGAGCATCGGGAAACTGGCGCTGTCGACGAACACCCGTACGCCCTGGTCCTCGAACACCACGTCGTCGGGCCTGGCGGCATCGGCGTAGTCGATGACGTAGCTGTAGCCGGAGCAGCCGGTGGTCTTGATGCCCAAACGCAGGCCGATGCCATGCCCGCGGCTGGCCAGGTGGCTGCGGACACGGTCGGCGGCGGATGCGGTCAGTGAAATGCTCATCGGGGGCCTGATCCTTCAGTTTTTTATTGTACCCTGCCCGGCCTCCGGCCGCTGTGGGGCACCCAGCGCGGCGCGCAGGGCGTCCTCGACGACCAGGAGCCGCGTCAGGCGGTCGGCGGGCAGGCTCATGCGCCGCACCCAGTCCAGCGCCCCGCCCAGGCCCGGATCTGGCCAGGGGCGGCCTGGGAGCTGCACGGCGAGCCACTCGCACACCGCCAGCGTCTGGGGGCAGCCATAGGCCTGATGGCTGGCGCTGGCTATCCTGCCGTTGGCTGCCTTCAACATAAAACGCACCCAGGTGCCCGTCTCCCGGGCGCCCGCCTCGCCGCTCGAGGCCCCGGCCTCGGCCTCGGCGCCGACCCCGCCCTGTGCGCGCACGTGCAGGCGCCCCACTTCGCGCGCCACGGCGGCGATGGCGCGTTCGATATCCGCCGCGCCGGTGCTGCGCCCCAGGCTGAAGCGCAGCGCGCTCTGCGCGGTCTCGCGATCGCGCCCGATGGCGCGCAACACGTACGACGGTTCATCGCTGTCGGAATTGCAGGCCGAGCCGCTGGCCAGCGCCAGCTCCGACAGGCCGAGCAGCAGGCTCTCGCCCTCGATGCCGGCGAAGGACACATTGAGCACGCCGGGAAGGCAGTCACGCACCGGGCTGTTCAGCAGCGCGCCGGGCAACGCGCGGATGCCGGCCCAGAGCTGCTCGCGCAGCACCGCCTGGCGCGACGCCTCGGCGCCCATCTGCCGCGCCGCCAGTTCGCAGGCCGTGCCGAAGCCGACGATCTGGTGCACCGCCAGCGTGCCGGAGCGCACGCCGCGCTCGTGCCCGCCACCGAACATCAGCGGCTGCAGCACGACACGGCGCGAGGGCTCGACGTACAGCGCGCCGATGCCCTTGGGCCCGTACAGCTTGTGCGCCGTGAACGACAGCAGCGCGATGCCGAGCGCCCTGACGTCGATCGGCAGCTTGCCGGCGGACTGCGCCGCATCGACGTGCAGCGCCGCGCCGTGCGCGCGGCACAGCGCCGCGTAAGCGGCGATGTCCTGGATCGCGCCGGTCTCGTTGTTCGCGTGCATCAGCGAGACCAGCACGGTTTCCGGCCGCAGCGCGGCGCGCAGCTGCTCGGGCGTGACGCGGCCTTCGTCGGCGGGCGTGAGCAGCGTGACGGCAAATCCCTCGCGTTCGAGCTGCCGGCAGGGATCGAGCACCGCCTTGTGCTCGGTGCGCGCGCTGATCACGTGCAGCGGCTGCGCGCCGCCGGCGGACGCCCCGGCCGCGCGCGCGCCGCGCACAAGGCCGAGGATGGCGAGGTTGTTCGCCTCGGTGGCTCCAGAGGTGAAGATCACATCGCCGCTGCGCGCGCCGATCAGCGCCGCCACCTGCGCGCGCGCCGCCTCGACGCGCGCGCGCGCCTCGCGCCCGTAGCGGTGCGTCGAGGCGGGATTGCCGAACACGCCGTCGGCGGTCAGGCATTCGGCCATGCGCGCCGCGACCAGCGGATCGACCGGCGTCGTCGCCGCGTAGTCGAGGTAGATCGTGTCGTTGTCGTGCGTGCTGCTCATGCGGACTTCTCAGCCGGCGGCGCCAGCTCGCCGGCGCGACGGCGACGCTGCTGCACGGCCGTGAGGAGCCCGCGCAGGATGTTGACTTCATTCCGGTCGAGTTCCGCGCGCTGGAACACGCGGCGCAGGCGATTGATCAGGTTGCTGCCGTTCTGCGTGCGATCGCGGAAGTCGACTTCCTCGAGCACGGCCTCGAGATGCTCGTACAACCGCGCCATCGCCGGCGCATCGGCCAGCGGCTGTTCGCGCGCGGGCGCAGGCGGCGTGGCTTCGCCGCGCGCGCGCAGGATTTCGTAGGCCACCACCTGCACCGCCATCGCGAGGTTCAGCGAGGCGTATTCCGCGCCGGTCGGGATGCGCAGCAGCGCATGCGCGGGTTGCAGATCCTCGTTGCTGAGTCCGCTGTGCTCGCCGCCAAACACGATCGCCACCGGCGCCGCGGCGCACTCGGCGACGGCGCGTGCGGCGGCCGCGCGCACGTCGAGCACGCGGTAGTAGTGATCGCGTTCGCGCGCGGTGCTGGCCAGCACCAGGGAGCAACCGGCGAGCGCTTCGGCCAGCGTGCCGTACACGCGGGCGCGCGCGAGCACATCGTCGGCGCCCGAGGCGCGCGCGGTGGCCTCCGGATGCGGGAACTGCCGCGGTCGCACCAGCGCCAGCTCGGTCAGTTCCATGTTCTTCATGGCGCGCGCCGCGGCGCCGATATTGCCGGGATGCGAGGTATCGACCAGGACGAAGCGGATCGGCAGTGCCGTCATAAGGCTGCTATTCTAGTTGACTATGCATCCATTGCTGAATATCGCCGTGCGCGCCGCGCGGCGTGCCGGGGAAGTGATCGCGCGCAGCATCCCCAAGCTCGAGAGCATCGAGATCCACGCCAAGGACCGCCATGACTACGTCACCGAGGTCGACCGCGCCGCCGAGCAGGAGATCATCGGCATCATCCGCCAGCACTACCCGGCGCATTCGATCCTCGCCGAAGAGAGCGGCGCCAGTGGCGACAACGAAACGCGCTGGCTCATCGACCCGCTCGACGGCACCACCAATTTCCTGCACGGTTTTCCGGTGTACGCGGTGTCGATCGCCTGCGAGGTGCGCGGCCGCCTCGAGGTGGCGACCGTTTACGACGTCCTGCGCCAGGAGCTGTTCACCGCCACACGCGGTGTCGGCGCGCAGCTCGACGGCCGCCGCATCCGCGTCAGCAAGCGCCGTGGGCTCGACGGCGCGCTGCTGGCCACTGGTTTTCCGTTCCGCGCCAACGCCGACCTCGATACCTACCTCGAGATGTTGCGCGTCGTCATGCCGCAGGTCGCGGGCGTGCGCCGGCCAGGCTCGGCGGCACTCGATCTCGCCTACGTGGCCGCCGGTCGCGTCGATGGGTTCTGGGAGCTCGGCCTCAAGCCCTGGGATACCGCGGCCGGCGCGCTGCTGATCACCGAGGCCGGCGGCCTGATCAGCCGCATCAATGGCGAGCCCTATGAGCATGGCGGCGATGTGTGCGCCGGCACGCCGCGCATCCACGCCGCGCTGCTGGCCGCATTCGCCCCGCTCGTCACCGCGGCGGCGGACGGTGTACAGTCTGCCGCGGCCGCCGGGGCACGAACGCTCAAGTAGGGAGAACGCATGAGTCTGTTCCGCACCAAACCGACCGATGTCAACGCCAATACCGGACTGAAGCGCTGCCTGGGTGCCTTCGACCTGACGATGCTCGGCATCGGCTGCATCATCGGCACCGGCATCTTCGTGCTGACCGGTGTCGTCGCCGCGCAGCACGCCGGGCCGGCCATCGTGCTGTCGTTCATCCTGTCGGGTATCGCCTGCGCGTTCGCGGCGCTGTGCTACGCAGAACTCGCCGGCGCGATCGGCGGCGCCGGCAGCGCCTACGGCTACGCCTACTCCGGCATCGGCGAACTGATCGCCTGGATAATCGGCTGGGACCTGATCCTCGAGTACGCGGTGGCGACCTCGACCGTGGCCATCGGTTGGTCCGGCTACTTCGGCAAGATCATGGAACTGGTCGGCGTGCACCTGCCGCATGCCTTGACCAATGCGCCGCTCGACGGCGGCATCGCCAACGTGCCGGCGATGGTCATCGTGCTGTTGCTGTCGGTGCTGCTGTCGATCGGCGTCCATGAATCGGCGCGCTTCAACACGGCGATGGTGTTCGTCAAGCTCGCGGCGGTGCTGATCTTCATCGCGGTCGCCGCCCCGCATGTCAATCCGGCCAACTGGCATCCGTTCATTCCGCCGCACAGCGTGGATGCCGCCGGCCAGTCGCATTTCGGTTCGAGCGGCATCCTGTCCGGCGCCGCGCTGATCTTCTTCGCCTACATCGGCTTCGATGCGGTGTCGACCGCCGCCGAGGAGACCGTCAATCCGCAGCGCAACCTGCCGATCGGCATCATTGCATCGCTCCTGATCTGTACGGTTCTCTACATCGTCGTGTCCGGCATCCTGACCGGCGTCGTGCACTACGACCAGATAGACATCAAGGCGCCGATCGCCGATGCGCTCAGGCAGCTCGGCATCGGCTGGGCCGAGGCGCTGATCTCGATCGGCGCACTGGCCGGCATCACGACCGTCATGCTGGTGCTGTATTTCGGCCTGACCCGCGTGGTGCTGGCGATGTCGCGCGACGGGCTGCTGCCCACGTTGATGGCCACGGTCAATCCGAAGACGCAGACCCCGGTGCGCCTGATCATCGGCTCGGGTATTGCCATCGCGCTGATCGCGGGTCTGTCGCCGATCGGCAAGGTGGCGCAGCTGGTCAACCTCGGCACGCTGTCGGCGTTCTTCCTGGTGTGCGCCAGCGTCATCGTGCTCCGCCGAACCCGCCCGGACCTCAAGCGTCCGTTCCGTACGCCGTGGGTGCCGGTGGTGCCGCTGCTCGGCATGGGCTTCTGCGCATTCCTGATGGCCGGTCTCCCGGCGATCACATGGAAGGCCTTCTTCCTCTGGTCCGGCGTGGGGCTGGCAATCTATTTCTTTTACTCGTACGGCAACAGCGACCTGGCCAAGCCCAAACGAATTTGAACCCGCAGGGGCAGCGCGCGGTCCAACAGGCATCAGGCCACGGGTTCGGACCATCCGCGAACCTGCGGCCCCAGGAGTTGGCCATGCACATCACGCGACTTCGACATCCGCTCGCCGGCAGCAGGCTGTTGGCCGCCGCGCTGGCAGCATCGTTGGCGGTGAACCTGACGGCCGTGCCATTTTCCGCGGCGGCCGATCAACCGGCGCATCCGCCCGAGGCCAGCATCCCGTTCGCCGCGCATGACGGCATCGACAACTGGGAAGCCGACGGCAACAAAGGCCTGTGGATCAAGGCGCGCGGCAACCACTGGTATTACGCGCGCTTCTTTGCGCCCTGCAACGGGCTGCAGTTCCACGAAGGACTGCGATTCAAGTTCGGACCGAGCGGCGAGCTCGACCGCTTCGGCGAGGTCTATACGCGCGACACCGGACGCTGTGCATTCACGAGCCTCGTGGCCAGCGATGGACCAC
>JAFEDW010000093.1 GCA_018241455.1 Pseudomonadota bacterium
TTGACCCCGCTGAGCGGCTGTTTCAGTTGTGTCCGCGGATCGTCCGGCAGTACCGCCAGCCTGGCCAGTTCACCGGCAACCTGCATGGCCTGCTGCGCGGCGCCGCCGATTTCCGTCGGGTGCATGGCCATGTGCAATCCCTGCCCGGCGAGTTGACCGCCGCTGCGCAGCGCCTCGATCAGCAGCCCGGGAACGGCTCCGCCGGCCAGCGCCGCCAGCAGCGAGCTCTCGGCAGCCGGTCGCGCGCCGACCGTTGGCAGGTTGCTCATGCTCTCCTCGCCCTCGGTCAGTGACAACAACACCTGCATCAGCGCCATGCCATCCGCGTAGCAGTGATGGATCCGGATGATCAACGCGCATCCGCCCCGATAGCCGGAGACCAGGTGGAAACTCCACCACGGCCGCGACGCGTTCAGCGGCGTACTGGCGAGCTCGCCCACCATGGCTTCCAGCTGCTCGCTGCCGGCCGGCGGCGGGAGCGCCGTGTACAGCAGGTGATCGTCGAGTTCGAATTGCTCCGCCACGGCCCAATGCGCGCCGATCGTGTCGGTGACCGGCAGGCAGCGAAAGCGCGGGAAGCACAGGAAGCGCTCGGCGATCAGCCGACGCAGCGAACGGCGCGGCAACGGCGCATCCAGGACGATCAGCGCCACGACGACCATCAGATTGGCGGGCCGGTCCATGCGCATCCAGGCCCGGTCGACACCCGACATCCGTTCGCCGTTCGTCATGGTGCCATCTTGAGGCCAACGGCCTCGAATGTGGACCCTCGGTTTGCCACGATGGACAAGCCGGGCCGGGCGCGTAGCCTCGAATCATCGTTGCGCACCACGATCAGGAAGCCATGGCTTATTTCATTACCGGGGGAACCGGCTTCATCGGCCGCCATCTCGTCGCGCTGCTCGCCGCCCGGGGCAAACCGGTCTACGTGCTGCTGCGCCCCGGTTCGCGTGACAAGCTCGCGGCCATCGCGCTGGCCGCGCCCGAGCAACGCCGCCTCATCATTCCCGTGGAGGGAGACCTCGACGCGGAGCAGCTGGGCATTGCTGCAGATATCCGCGCGTCGTTGCAAGGCCGGATCGAGCATTTCTTTCACCTTGCGGCGCTCTACGACCTGAACGCCGGCGAGGCGGAGCTGCAACGCGCCAATGTCGCCGGCACCCGCCACGCGATCGCCTTTGCGCAGTCGATCGGCGCCGGCTGCTTGCACCTCGCCAGTTCGATCGCCGTCGCCGGCCAGTTCCAGGGCTGCTTCACCGAACAGATGTTCGCCGAGGCCAGCGGCCTGGACCATCCGTATTTCCGCACCAAGCACGAGGCCGAAGCGCTGGTGCGCGACACCTGCCGCATTCCGTGGCGCATATACCGGCCGGGAATGGTCGTGGGTCACTCGCGGACCGGCGAGATGGACAAGGTCGACGGACCGTACTACTTCTTCAAACCGCTGCAGAAATTGCGTGGCCTGCTGCCCGAGTGGCTGCCGCTGCCTGCCTGGCAGGGTGGCTACGTCAACCTCGTGCCAGTGGATTTCGTCGCGGCTGCGTTCGATCACCTCGCGCACCTGCCAGGACGCGACGGCCGTTGCTTCCATCTGACCGACCCGGTCGATCGACGTATTGGCGAAGTGCTGGATCTGTTTGCGCGCGCCGCGCATGCGCCGAGGCTGCGCGTGCGTCTGGAGCCGCTGCTGGCCGCGGCGGCGCCGACCGGCCAACACGGCGTGGCGGAACTGTGGCCCGCAGCGCTACGGGTCATGCAACGCTGGCTGGCGCAGTTCGGCATCCCGCCTTCGGTGCTGGACCTGCTGCAGCATCCGACGCGCTTCGATGCGCGGGAAGCGCAATCGCTGCTGGCCGCGGCGGGCATACGCGTGCCGGCGCTGGAAGACTACGCCTGGCGGCTGTGGGATTACTGGGAACGCCAGCTCGATCCGAAGCTGCGGCGCTCGCACGGCCTCCGGCAGGTGGTCGGCGGCAAGACCGTGCTGGTCACCGGCGGATCCTCGGGTATAGGTCGTGCCACGGCGATCAAGCTCGCGCGCGCGGGTGCACGCGTGCTGGTCGTGGCGCGCGATCCGGACAAGCTCGCATCATTGGTCACCGAAGTCGAACGCCAGGGCGGCCATGTGCAGGCCTACTCCTGCGACATCAGCAACCCGCAAGAGTGCGAGCGTTTCCTGGCCGGGCTGCTGGCCGAGCACGGGCGCGTCGACATATTGATCAACAACGCCGGCCGCTCGATCCGCCGCGCGGTCGAGCACACCTTCGACCGCCTCCATGACTACGAGCGGCTGATGCGACTGAACTTCCACGCCGCCGTGCAGGTCACGTTGCGGCTGCTGCCGGCGATGCTCGAACAGCGCGCCGGGCACGTCGTCAACATTTCGTCGATCGGCGTGCTCGGCAACGCGCCGCGCTTCGCCGGCTACAACGCCTCGAAGGCTGCGCTGGAGGCATTCTCACGCAGTGCCGGCGCGGAGTTCCTCGAACGCGGCGTGCGCTTCACCGTCGTCAACATGCCGCTCGTGCGCACGCCGATGGTGAAGCCGACCCGCCTGTACGACCACCTCGAGCTGCTGGAGGCGGAACAGGCGGCGGACATCGTCTGCCGCGCGCTCATCGACCGGCCCGAACGCGTCACCACCGGACTTGGCCTGTGCGCGCAGCTCACCGAACTGGCCGCACCCGGGCTGAACCGGGCGCTGATGAGCGAGAGCTTCAGCCTGTTCGGGGAAGTCGAGGGCGCGGACAACGCCAACGGCACGGCCGCGCCGCCCGGCAACGGCGCGCCGCCCGGGAGCGGCGCACCGCTGGCCGGCGAAATCCGTGCCTTCGCCTCGTTCCTGCACGGCATTCATTGGTAAAGGCCGCAACGGGACAACATGGGAGCCCCCGCCATGGAAAGATTCTGGACCCGGCACTATCCGCCCGGAACGCCGACCGACATCGACCTCGACGAGTTTGCCTCGCTCAAGCAGCTCTTCGAAACCAGCTGTGAGCGGTTCGCCGACCGCGTCGCGTTCTATCACATGGACCACGCGATGACCTACCGCGAGCTCGAGCGGCTGTCCGGGTCGTTCGCGGCATGGCTGCAGCAACACGGATTCAAGCGCGGCGATCGGCTGGCGATCATGCTGCCCAACCTGCTGCAGTACCCGGTCGTCATGTTCGGTGCACAGCGCGCGGGCGTGATCGTCGTCAATACCAATCCGCTGTACACGGCGCGCGAACTGAAGCATCAGCTGTGCGACTCCGGTGCCAGCGGCATCGTGGTGCTGGAGAATTTCGCCGCCACGCTGCAGCAGGTACTGCCGGACACCGGCGTCAAGCACGTCATCGTGACGGCCGTCGGCGACCTGCTCGGGTTCCCGAAGCGGCCGCTGGTCAACTTCGCGGTACGCAGGCTGAAGAAAATGGTGCCCGCCTGGCAGCTGCCGGCGGCGCTGTCGCTGCGCGCCGTGCTGGCCGAGGGCGCCACGCTCACGCTGCGCGCCGAAACGCTGACGCACGACGACATCGCCTTCCTGCAATACACCGGCGGCACGACCGGCGTGGCAAAAGGAGCGATGCTGACGCACGGCAACCTCGTGGCCAACCTGCTGCAGGCCCGCGCCTGGTTCGGCCAGATCGAGCTGACCGAGCGCGTCTATGTATGCGCGCTGCCGCTGTACCACATCTTCTCGTTGCTGGCGAATTGCCTGCTGTTCTGCTCGCTCGGCGGCACGGGCGTGCTGATCACCAACCCGCGCGACCTGCCCGCGTTCGTCAAGGAGCTGCGCAAGCGCCCGCCCAATTTCTTCATGGGCGTGAACACACTGTTCAACGGACTGATGAACACGCCCGGCTTCGAGTCGATCGACTTCAAGCCATTGAGGATCACCCTCGGCGGTGGCATGGCGGTGCAGCGCGCCGTCGCCGATCGCTGGCAACAGCTGACCGGTTGCCTGATCACGCAGGCCTACGGCCTGACCGAGACCTCGCCCGCCGTGTGCGTCAATCCACTGGTCGGCGTGGCATTCAATGGCTCGGTCGGACTACCGATCACGGCGACCGACGTGTCGATCCGCGACGATGCCGGCCAGGATGTCGGTATCAACGTGCTCGGCGAGATCTGCGTGCGCGGGCCGCAGGTCATGCGCGGCTACTGGCACAACCCCGAGGAAACCGCGCACGTCATGCTGCCCGACGGCTGGCTGCGCACCGGCGATCTCGGGCGCATGGATGAACTCGGTTACGTCTATATCGAGGACCGCAAGAAGGACATGATCAACGTCTCGGGCTTCAAGGTGTTCCCGAACGAGGTCGAGGACGTCGCGGCGCTCCACCCGGGAGTGCTCGAGGTCGCGGCCGTGGCGGAGATCCTCGAGCAGCGCGGCGAATCCGTGGCGCTGTTCGTCGTCAAGAAGAATGCCGACCTGACCGCCGAGGTGCTGATCGAGCATTGCCGCAAGCACCTGACCGCCTACAAGCTGCCGCGCAACGTCTACTTCCGCGACGAACTGCCGAAGACCAACGTCGGCAAGATCCTCAGGCGCGCGCTACGGGATCAATTGAAGCATTGACGGCCCGCCGTCAGCGTCGCGCGCGTCGTTCGCGGCCCGGCTGGTGCGCAACCAGGTCGACGAGCGCATTCAGGTCGGCCGCGACCAGGCCCAGCAGGTCATCGAGCGTGACGATACCGACCAGCGTTCCGTCGCGGTCGACCACCGGAATGCGTCGCACGCCGTGCGCCTTCATCCGCTCGATCACCTGGGACACATCCTCGCTGTCATGGGCGACGATGACCGGTTTGCGCAGTATGGCGCTGACGCGTGTCGTCGACGGATCGAGCGCCAAGCCGAGCACCTCGACCACCAGGTCACGGTCCGTGACCACGCCCAGCGGCACCGGACCTTCGTTGGGCTCACCGAGGACCACGAGGTCCCCGACGTGATGCTTGCGCATCAGCGCCGCGGCCTGCGCGACCGTCGTGGTGGCGTCGCATGAAACGGCTTCCGGATTACAGATCGACTTGATGAGCATGATGCCTTCTCCGATAGGCTCCCACGCACGGCGCGGGACCTGTTGCAGTGTCTATTGCGCGAGCAGGTACGCGAGCCGATACAGTTCGAGGTCGAGCGGCTTGGTCGCGCCGGCGATCGCCGCCAGCGGCGTGGCCGCTACCTTGCCATCGATCTGCCCGAGCAGCACGCCCCATCGTTGTGCGGCCACATGCTCTACCGCCGCCGCGCCCAGGCTCGTAGCGTACATGCGATCGAAGACACCCGGCGGACCACCGCGCTGGAGGTGCCCGAGACGCACGACGCGCAGCTCGAAGCCGAGCCGCTGCGCATGGGCGCGAAAGTAGGCCGCCAGCCCTTCGGCGTCGTGTTGCGCGCCTTCGGCGACGACAACGATCGCATGGCTCTTGCCGCGCTGGTAGCTGCCCAGGATCTCCGCGGCGACGGTTTCCGGTTCGACGTTCACTTCGGGCAACACCACGGCTTCGGCGCCTCCGGCGATGCCGGCGTACAGGCCGAGGAATCCGTGGTGGCGTCCCATGACTTCGACCAGGAAGGCGCGATGGTGCGAAGCGGCGGTCACGCGCAACCGGTCGATGGCTTCGACGGCGGTGTCGAGCGCGGTCGTGGCGCCGATCGTGATGTCGGCGCCTGGGAGGTCGTTGTCGATCGTCGAGGCCAGCCCGATCACGCGCACGCCACGGCGCGCCAGCGCCGCGGCGCCGGCCTGGGAGCCGTTGCCGCCGATGACGACCAGCCCGTCAATGTCGCGTTCACGTATCTGGCGTTCGGCGGCGGCTTGCCCCGTTTCCGTCTTCAGATCGTTGCATCGCGTCGTGCCGAGCACCGTGCCGCCGCGGCCGATGATTCCGCCCACGTCACGCGGTCCGAGCGGCAGCCAGTTGCCCGCGATCAGCCCGGTGTAGCCGTCGCGCACGCCCACGACCTCGAATCCCCGTGCGAGCCCCAAGCGCACGACGGCACGGATGGCCGCGTTCATCCCGGGTGCATCGCCGCCGCTGGTCAGCACGGCGATCCGCGTCATGGTTCGCCACCGGCGCAATGGCCGCGGCTGCCGCGCGGCGGACCCGGCTGGCGCCCCGCGGTGCTCGGTGAGTTCGCCGCAAACATGAAATCACAATGGACCCCTGGGGCCATGGGGGCAATACGCAGATTCCACGCCACGCCGGCGCTCATTACGTATGTCCGCCGTCGATCGTTGTGGTCATTATCAATGAAGTTTTCTGCTGCCGATGCCGGCGAGGCGCGGGATGTACAAACGAATTCTGGTGCCGCTCGACGGGAGCGATGCCTCGGTCTTCGGACTCGCGGAAGCAATCCGGCTGGCCAAGAACCAGGACGCGACGCTACGGCTGGTCCATGTCATCGATGCCTTTCCGGTCGCGATGCCGGAAGCGGTGGTCTTCTCCGATCAGGGTGCCTACGATGCCATCTGCAATGCCGGACGAAGACTCTTGCACGAGCATGAGCTTTCGGTGCGCGGCGCGGGCATCGCGGTCGACAGCGTACTGGTCGAGGCGATGGGTTCGCAGGCAGGATTGCTGATCCTGCAGCAGGCCCGGGAATGGCGCGCCAACCTCATTGCGATGGGCACGCACGGCCGGCGCGGCATTCGCCGCCTGCTGCTGGGAAGTGACGCCGAAATCGTGGTTCGCCACACGACGGTGCCGTTGCTGCTGGTGCGCGCCCATGAGTCCACGTAGGCCCGCATCGCGCCGCGGAGTGCGAGCGGCTCCAGGAGAGCGCACATGATTCGTGTCCCACCGCCAATGACGCTGGACGAGGCAATTGCGGGGCGATCATCGGTGCGGGAATACACGGGCCAGCGGCTGGATGATGCGGCGATCGCGATGCTGCTCGACGCTGCCGTGCGCGCACCCACGGCGATGCATGCAGAGTCGTGGCGATTCGTGGTTGTCCAGGATGAAGCGCGGCTCGCGCGCTTGTCCGACCGGGCCAAGTTGCTGCTTGACGATCGGGCCCGCCGCCTGCACGAGCGTCCCGGGCGGCGCGGGCCTGAGGTCTTCTCGAAGCCGGATTTCAGCATCTTTTATAACGCAGGAACGCTGCTCGTCATTTGCGCCGACGCCGGGAACCCGTTCGGCGCGGCCGACTGCTGGTTGGCGGCCGAGAACCTGATGCTCAAGGCCCATGCGATGCGCCTCGGCACCTGCGTCATAGGGTCGGCCGTCAGCGCGCTGAACGAGCCGGACATCAAGGCGGAACTCGGAATTCCTGCCAGCCATGCGGCCGTGGCACCGATCATCGTGGGCACGCCGGTGCACGAGGGATCGCCGACGGCGCGCCGTGATCCGGAAGTACTGGCGCGGCGTTAGCGCCCGTTCCCGCTCTCAAAGAACGCGACCAGGCTGGCCACGGCTACGCCGGCATGTCAGCGCGGACCGGGGCTGCTACAGCAGAAGCGGGTGCTTCAGGCCAGCGTCGGCGACAGCTCGCGATCGAGCGCGGCCTGCAGCGTATGCAGGTTGAGCGGCTTGTCGAGGATCTCGACGATGCCGGCCCTGGCCGCGTTCACTTCGATGCCGGTGTTGCGGTGGCCGGTCATCAGGATGACAGGCACCTGCGGCGCACGCTCGTGGATGCGAGCCGCAAGTTCGGCGCCGCGCATCGTCGGCATGCGCTCGTCCGTGAGCACGGCGCGAAAGCGCTGCGGATCACGATCGAAGGCATCGAGCGCGGCCCGCGCATCCCTGAAGCCGACCGGCTCGTAGCCGAGCGAGGCCAGCAGGTCCTCGGCCAGCGTGACGAGCTCGGGTTCGTCATCGACCACGAGGATCGTCTCGCCGCGACCCTCGCTGCGCGCCGGGCGCGCTG
>JAFEDW010000094.1 GCA_018241455.1 Pseudomonadota bacterium
GACCATCAACCAGACCATCGACCAGGATACGGCCATCCTCGTCACCGAAGAGCTCGGGCACGCCGCCACCGCAGTCAAGGAAGAGCAGATCGAGGCCGACCTGCAGGCCACGGGCGCCGAGCAGGCGCTCGAGACGCGCGCGCCGGTCGTGACCGTCATGGGTCACGTCGACCATGGCAAGACCTCGCTCCTCGATTACATCCGCGCCACGAAGGTGGCATCGGGCGAAGCCGGCGGCATCACGCAACACGTCGGCGCCTACCACGTGCAGACGCCGCGCGGCATGATCACGTTCCTCGATACGCCCGGCCACGCCGCATTCACCGCGATGCGCGCGCGCGGCGCCAAGGTGACCGACATCGTCGTGCTGGTCGTCGCCGCCGACGACGGCGTCATGCCGCAGACCGTCGAGGCGATCCAGCACGCGCGCGCCGCGGGCGTGCCAATCGTCGTCGCAGTGACCAAGATCGACAAGCCGGACGCCGATCCTGAAAAAGTGCGCAACGAACTCGCCAAGCAGGAAGTGATCCCCGAGGAATGGGGCGGCCAGAACCAGTTCGTCAACGTGTCGGCGCGTTCCGGCGCCGGCGTCGATGCGCTGCTCGAAGCGATCCTGCTGCAGGCGGAAGTGCTCGAGCTCAAGGCGCCGCGCGGCGGGCCAGCCTCGGCCTTCGTCGTCGAGGCGAGCATGGAGAAGGGCCGCGGCGCCGTGGTCACGGCGCTGGTCAAGAAGGGCACACTCAAGCGCGGCGACTACATCCTGGCGGGCAGCGAATTCGGCCGTGTGCGCGCGATGTTCGACGAAGCCGGCGCCGCGATCGAAGAAGCGCCGCCGTCGATGCCGGTGGTCGTGCTCGGATTGTCGGGCGCCCCGAACGCCGGCGATGAATTGCTGGTGGTCGAGAACGAGCGCCGTGCGCGCGAGGTCGCGCTGCACCGGCTCGGCAAGACGCGCGATGTGAAACTCGCCAAGCAAGGGGCCCGCACCGAGGACGTGTTCTCGACGCTGGGCGAGGCCAAGGCCGGCCAGGTCGCGATCCTGATCAAGACCGACGTGCAGGGCAGCGCCGAGGCGCTGCGCGATGCCTTGAACAAGCTGTCGACCGACGAGGTGGCGGTGCGCATCATCGCCAGCGGCGTCGGCGGCATCACCGCCTCCGACGTGCAGCTCGCGGCCGCTTCGCGCGCGCGCATCATCGGCTTCAACGTGCGCGCCGACAGCGGCGCGCGCGATGCGGTCAAGGAGACCGGCGTCGAGATCCGCTACTACAGCATCATCTACGAAGCCATCGACGACGTGAAGCAGATGATGAGCGGCCTGCTGGCGCCCGAGATCAAGGAAGCGATCGTCGGCGTGGCGCAGGTGCGCGAAGTGTTCCGCTCGAGCAAGTTCGGCGTCGTGGCCGGATGCCTCGTCACCGAGGGCGCGGTCAAGCGCAACAACCCGATCCGCGTGCTGCGCGACAACGTCGTGATCTTCGAAGGTGCGCTCGAGTCGCTCCGCCGCTTCAAGGACGATGTCGGCGAAGTGCGCGCCGGCACCGAGTGCGGCATCGGCGTCAAGAACTACCAGGACGTGCGGGTCAACGACCAGATCGAGTGCTACTCGCGCACCGAGATCGTCCGCTCGATCCAGTAGGCCGGTCGACGGGTGCCGTCATGCCACAACACAATTCGCGGCACCAGCGCATCGAGGCGCAGATGCAGCGCGCGCTGGCCGGGCTGGTGCCGCGCGCGGTCAAGGATCCGCGCGTCGGGAACCTGACGATCACGGCCGTCGCGCTGCTCGAAGACCTCAGCGCGGCGCGCGTCTTCTTCCTGCCGTTTGGCAAGGGTCGCGATGCGGACGAGCAGCTGGCGGGACTGAAAAGCGCCGCCGGTTTCCTGCGCGGCGAAGTGGCGCGCCAACTGCACCTGCGCCACGCGCCGCGGCTGGAATTCCAGCTCGACACGGCGCTCGAACACGCGCAATCGCTGACCCAACTGATCAACAGCGCGGTCGCGTCCGATCGGGCGCTGGAGAATGCCGCATCCGGGCAACCCGCACCCGCTGCGCCGCGTGACGATGAGCCTTGAGGAACAGGAACCCTGCGGGATCCTGCTGCTCGACAAGCCGCCGGGCCTGAGCTCGAACGCAGCGCTGCAGCGCGTGCGCCGCGTGCTCGGCCGGCCGAAGGCGGGCCACACCGGCAGCCTCGATCCGATCGCCACCGGCATGCTGCCGATCTGCATCGGCGAGGCCACCAAGCTGGCCGGCGCGTTGCTGGCGGGCCGCAAGGGCTACACGTTCCAGATGCAACTCGGTGCGCGCACCGACACCGGCGATCTGCAGGGCGAGATCATCGAACGTTGCGCCGTTCCGCCGCTCGATGCGAGCCTCATCGAGGCGGCACTGGCGAAGCAGCGCGGCCGGCAGGCGCAGGTGCCGCCCATGTATTCTGCGCTCAAGCGCCAGGGACAACCGCTGTACAAGCTCGCGCGGCAGGGGCTGACGGTCGACCGCGCGCCGCGCGACATCGAGATCCACGAACTCGAGCTGCTCGAGTTCACCGCCGACTCGCTGCGGGCGCGACTGACCTGCTCGAAAGGCACTTATGTCCGCGTGCTGGTCGAGCAACTCGGCGCGGCGCTCGGCAGCTGCGCGCACATGAGCGCGCTGCGGCGGGATTTCGTCGAGCCGTTCCGCGGCGCGGCGATGATCACGCTGGAACAGCTCGAGGCCTTGCCGGGGCCGCCGGCATTGCTGCCGGCCGACGCCGCCGTCGGCCACCTGCCGGCGCTCCAATTGACGTCCAGCCAGGCGCGTGCGCTTGGCTACGGACAGGAAATCGCCGTTCCGGAGGCCCCGCTGGGCGAGTTGCGGCTGTATGGGGTCAATGGGCTGTTCCTGGGGCTGGGCCGGGCGCTCGAGGGCGGGATCGTGCGCTCCTCGCGCCTGTTTGCGGCAGCGATCGCGCAAAGCCGTAACTGACTGTTCCGCTTGAGGGTTGGGAAGGCTCCCGCTACAATGCGCGGCTTCAAAATACGGTCCCAAATACAGTGCAGAGGGTTTTCGCGTAATGGCTTTGTCGACGCAAAAGAAGGGCGACCTGCTCGCCCAGTATCGCCGCGATTCGAAAGATACCGGCTCGCCTGAAGTGCAGGTGGCGCTCCTGTCGGAGCGCATCAATGGCCTGAGTGAACACTTCACCACCCACAAGTCCGATCATTCCTCGCGCCGCGGCCTCGTGCGCATGGTGAACCAGCGGCGCAAGCTCCTGGATTACCTCAAGGCCACCCGGCCCGCGAGCTACCAGCAGGTTGTCGAGCGTCTCGGACTGCGCCGCTAGCGCGGCAGCCCCGGGGTGCGCGCCGCGCACCGTGCTCACGGCCTGTTCCCACCCACGAATTTCGAGGATTGAAGCGTGCCTGCTTTCAAAAAGTCATTTGCCTACGGCCCCCACAGCGTAACGATCGAGACCGGTGAACTGGCGCGCCAGGCCACCGGCGCGGTGCTCGTCACGATGGGCGACACGGTCGTCCTGGTCACGGCCTGCGCCGAAGCGGCGCCGCGTCCGGGCCGCGATTTCTTCCCGCTCACCGTCAACTACCAGGAAAAGACCTACGCCGCGGGCAAGATTCCCGGCGGCTTCTTCCGCCGCGAGGGGCGCCCATCCGAGCGCGAGACGCTCACGTCGCGCCTGATCGATCGCCCGATCCGGCCGCTGTTTCCGGATGGCTTCCTCAACGACATCCAGGTCGTCGCGACCGTGCTGTCGCTCGATCCGGAAATCCATGCCGACGTGCCCTCGATGCTCGGCGCATCGGCGGCGCTGTGCCTGTCAGGCGTGCCTTTCAAAGGACCGATTGGGGGCGCCCGGGTCGGCTACCGCAATGGCCAGTACGAACTGAATCCGAATCGCACCGAGCTCGCCGGCTCGCAGCTCGATCTCGTGGTCGCGGGCACCGCGCAGGCCGTGCTGATGGTGGAATCCGAAGCCTCGGGGCTGTCGGAAGAGGTCATGCTGGGCGCGGTCGTGTACGGCCACCAGCAGATGCAGGTGGCGATCAACGCGATCAATGAATTGACCGCCGAAGCCGGCAAGGCGCGCTGGGCCGCGCCCGAGGCCGCCAAGAACGCCGCGCTCGAGCAGGCCGTCGGCGCCAAGGCCAACGCCGCGCTCGGCGCCGCGTACCTGATCACCGAGAAGCAGCAGCGCTATGCGCGCATCAAGGAGATCAAGGCAGAAGTCACCACGGCGCTGACCGCCGGCGAGACGCCCGCGTTCACCGCCGAACAGGTGGGCGATGAATTCTTCCGCCTCGAGAGCAAGATCGTCCGCGACCGCATCCTCGATGGCAAGCCGCGCATCGACGGGCGCGACACGAAGACCGTTCGCCCGATCACCGTCAAGGTCGGCGTGTTGCCGCGTACGCACGGCTCCGCGCTGTTCACGCGCGGCGAGACGCAGGCGCTCGTGACCACGACGCTCGGCACGACGCGCGATGCGCAGATCATCGACGCGCTCGAGGGCGACCGGCGCGAGCGCTTCATGCTGCACTACAACTTCCCGCCGTTCTCGGTCGGCGAGACCGGCATGATGGGCTCGCCAAAGCGCCGTGAAATCGGCCACGGCAACCTCGCGCGCCGCGGCGTCAACGCGATGATGCCGGACATGGATGCCTTCCCGTACGTGATCCGCGTGGTCTCCGAGATCCTCGAGTCGAACGGCTCGAGCTCGATGGCGAGCGTGTGCGGCACGAGCCTGGCGTTGATGGACGCGGGCGTGCCGGTCAAGGCGCCGGTGGCCGGCGTCGCGATGGGCCTGGTGCTGGAAGGCAGCCGCTTCCAGGTGCTGACCGACATCCTCGGCGACGAAGACCACCTCGGCGACATGGATTTCAAGGTCGCTGGTTCGCGCGAAGGCATCACCGCGCTGCAGATGGACATCAAGGTCGAGGGCATCACGCCCGAGATCATGAAGGTGGCGCTGGCGCAGGCGCGCGAGGGCCGCCTGCACATCCTCGGCGAGATGGCCAAGGTGCTCGAGCAGCCGCGTGAGAAGATGTCGGAGTGGGCGCCGTCGATCATCACGCTGAAGATCGATCCGGAGAAGATCCGCGACGTCATCGGCAAGGGCGGCGCGGTGATCCGCCAGATCACCGAAGAGACGGGCACCACCATCGACATTGAAAACGACGGCACCGTCAAGATCGCCTCGGTCATCGGCACGGCCGGCCGCGAGGCGCAGCGCCGCATCGAGCTGATCACGGCCGACGTCGAAGTAGGCCGCGTCTACGAGGGCAAGGTCGCGAAGCTCATGGATTTCGGCGCCTTCGTCACGATCCTGCCGGGGCGCGACGGCCTGGTGCACATTTCGCAGATCTCCGATGAGCGCGTCGAGCGCGTGGCCGACAAGCTGCGCGAGGGCGATGTCATCAAGGTCAAGGTGCTGGAGGTCGACCGGCAGGGCCGCGTGCGCCTGTCGATGCGCGACGTCGGCCAGAACTAGGGCGGTATCGGGTCAGCCGCCCTGCGTGGCGGCGCCGCTGGCGCCCAGTTGTTGCGCGATGCAGTGCTCGAGCGCGGCCGAAGTGGCGGCGGCCGGGCTTGCTTCATAGCTGCGGATCAAACCGGTCAGGAAGGTCTCGCTGAGGCGGGCCGACTGGCCCAGCTCGAGGTCGGCCACCACCTGCAGCAGCACACTGCGCGTGATATCCGCGCCGCTCCGTTGTTCGACGATGCGCGGCCGGGTGCGCGTGTTGATCAGGGCGCGCACGTCTTCAATGGTGATGTAACGGCTGAGCTCCGTATCGTACAGGCGACGATTCGGGTATTTCTTGATCAGGCGCGGCTCGCTCATCGCACACCTCCCGGCAAGAGGCCCTACCTTATCAATCGGCCGGCAGGCTTGCCACACCGCGCAAGGACCCGAGGCGCCAGTGCGCGATGGCCCAGGTCCACAGCTCTGCCACGGGCGCGGGCCGCAGTTCCGCCGGCGGCGACTGGCGCAGCAGCGACAGCACGCGCCACAGCTGCGCGCTGGCCGTGCCCGGGAGCGGCTCGACGCCACGGGCAGACTTCGACAACTTGCTGCCATCGGGCTCGCAGACCAGCGGCAGGTGCGCGTAGCGCGGCTCGGGATACGAGAGCGCGCGCTGCAGCGAGCGTTGCCAACAGGTGCTGGGCAGCAGGTCGGAGCCGCGGACCACGTCGGTGATGCCCTGATCCGCGTCATCCACCACCACGGCGAGCTGGTAGGCGTACAGCCCGTCGCGCCGCCGGATGATCGGATCGCCGAGCGCCGAGGCGTCGATGTCGACCGGCCCCTGCAGCCGATCGATGAACGGGCCGACCGGTCGCAGGTCGGCGCGGAAACGGATGGCCGTGGGCCCGGCCTTGGCGGGTCCGCTGCGGCAGGTGCCGGCGTAACCGCCCGCGTCATCGGTGGCGCCGATGTCGCGGCGCGTGCAGCTACAGGCATAGGCCAGCCCGGCGGCCTCCAGGCGGGCGATCGCATCGCGGTAGAGTTCGAGGCGCTGGCTTTGGTACGTGACCGCGCCATCCCAGGTAAAACCCAGGAATTCGAGCGTGCGGAGGATCTGGTCGGCGGCGCCCGGCACGGTGCGCGGCGTATCGAGGTCTTCCATGCGCAGCAGCCAGCGGCTGCCGCCGTGGCGGGCGTCGAGGAAACTGGCGGCCGCGGTGGTCAGCGACCCGAGGTGCAGCGCGCCGGTCGGCGAGGGTGCGAAGCGGCCCGCGTCAGCGATAACGGTCGTCGCGGTCACCGTACTGGCGCTCGCGCCGTTCGCGGCGCTCCTGCGCCTCGAGGCTCAAGGTCGCCACGGGCCGGGCTTCGAGCCGCTTGATGCCGATTTCCTCGCCGGTTTCCAGGCAATAGCCGTAGCTGCCATCTTCGACGCGCTTCAGCGCTTCGTCGATCTTGCGGATCAGCTTGCGCTCGCGGTCGCGGGTGCGCAGCTCCAGGCTGAACTCTTCTTCCTGCGTGGCGCGATCGTTCGGGTCCGGGAAGTTCGCCGCCTCGTCCTTCATGTGGGTGACGGTGCGATCGACCTCCATCATCAGATCATGCTTCCAGTTGGTCAGGATCTGGTGGAAATGCTCCAGCTGCTGCTTGCCCATGTACTGCTCGCCGCGGCGGGCGACATAGGGTTTGACGTTTCGCGGGCCGGCCAGCAGGCTGCCCGGATCGGCACCATCGACCTCGTCGGCCTCCGGCAGCGTTCGGACGCCGGTGCGAACGGTCGTGATGACCGGGAGCGGTGCGCTGCGGCCTGTTGCGGCGGCAGCCTTGCCCGTCGCCGCGGCCTTGGCCGGACGCTCGGGCGTGGCCGGGGCGGCGGCGGTCGCACGTGCAGCCGCCGGCGTGGCCTTGGCCGGCGCCGGATGTGCGGCTGCGGCTGCCTTGCCCGTCACCGCGGCCTTGGCCGGACGCGCCGCGCCGCGTGCAGCCGTGCGCCCGGCGTTGGCACGTTGCGCATTGGCCGGCGCCTTGCGGGTCTCGGCCCGGTGCGCGGCAGCCTTGCGCGCCGCAGGGCGGGCGGGGGGCTTGGCGGCTTTCCGGACTTTCGACGCGGGCTTTTTGCTGGCCATTTGTTGAAGCTCCAGGCGGACGGACTCGAGGGTGCTGGAAATTTTCGAGCGCGCGATTATACCGGGGGTATGCGCGCTGTACAGTCCACGCCTTAGGTTGCCATTTGGCGTCAGAAAAGCCGGATTTCAGGGCAAAGTCACCGGATTCGGCGCTTGCCAATGCGGGTGCCGGTGTTCGGCAATCACGCTCGTCGTGATGCCGCCGCGCACGTTGAACCGGGCCGTCAGGCGCATG
>JAFEDW010000095.1 GCA_018241455.1 Pseudomonadota bacterium
GCTTCGAGATCACCGAGACCGCGTTGCTCAAGGACCCGCGCGCGCTGGCCGCGCGCCTGCAGTCGCTGCGCAACTTCGGTTCGCAACTGCTGATCGACGATTTCGGCACCGGCTATTCCGGACTGAGCTACCTGGCGGACCTGCCGGTCGACGCGATCAAGATCGACCGCAGCTTCGTCAGCGATCTCGGCCGCGTCGACGCGCGCGCCTCGATCGTCGGCGCGGTCATCGACATGGCGAGGAAACTCAGCATGTCGACGATCGCCGAAGGCGTCGAGACGCCGGCGCAGGCGGCGATGCTGCGTGCGCAGGGCTGCGAGTTCGCGCAGGGATTCCACTTCAGCAAGCCGGTCAGCGCCAGCCATTGCCGCACATTGTTCGATCAGCTCGGCTGGGAGCAACCCACGCACTCGAGCCTGATGGCGCGCGTGCTGCGCGGCAGCTAGTACCGGAGCGCGCGGGCCGGTCTGGTATGCTCGCGCGTCTTTGCAACGTGGGATGAGCCGGCATGGGCCGCATTTTCGAAGTCCGCAAGCATGCGATGTTCGCGCGCTGGAACCGCATGGCCAAGCAGTTCGCGCGCATCTCGAAGGACATCGCGATGACGGTCAAGTCCGGTGGCGCGGACCCGGCCTCCAATCCGGCGCTGCGGCGCGTGATCCAGAACGCGCGCGCCGTCAACATGCCGAAGGACAAGGTCGAGGCCGCGATCAAGCGCGCCTCCGGGCGCGACGCCGCCAACTATCACGAAGCGATCTACGAGGGATACGCGCCGCACGGCGTCGCGCTGCTGGTGGAGACCGCGACCGACAATCCGACCCGCACCGTGGCGCATGTGCGCAACATCTTCGCCAAGCACGGCGGCAATCTCGGCACCACCGGCAGTGTCGCGTTCCAGTTTCGCAAGATGGGCGTGTTCCGCCTCGATCCGGCCGGCATCGACCAGGACAGCCTCGAGCTCGACATGATCGATCACGGGCTGCAGGAAATGGGCGAGAGCAGCGGCGAGAAGGGCGAACCGCAGCTGGTGCTGCGCTGCGAGTTCGCCGATTTCGGCCGCTTGCAGGAAGCGCTCGAGGCGCGCGGCATCACGCCGCTGTCGGCCGAGCACGAATACATCTGCTCGGCGCCGACCGAACTGCCCGAGGCACAGGCCGCCGAAGCGCTGGAACTGATCGACCTGCTCGAGCAGGACGACGACGTGCAGCGCGTGTTCCACACGCTGGCCTGAAGCGCAGCGGGCTGGCGCCCGCAGCTTGGGCTCAGCGGTCGATGCGCGTCGACAGCACGATCGACGACACCGTGCGATCGATGCCGTCGAGCGAACCGATCTGGTCGAGCAGGCGGTCCATTTCGGCCACGGTCTCCGTGGTCACGATGGCGATGCAATCGTGCTGGCCACTCACCGCGTAGAGCTTGCGCACCTCCGGTAATCGGCGCAGCGCCGCCTCGGCCCGCGCCTGGAGCTTCGGCACGACGGTGACCATCACGTGCGCCTGGATCTGCGCGCGTTCGGTCTCCGCACCCATGCGCACCGTAAAGCCAGTGATGACCTGCCGGGCCAGCAGGCGCTCGATACGGCTGTGCACCGTGGTGCGCGACAGCCCGAGCCGCCGGCCCAGTTGCGCCGTGGAGGCGCGGCCGTCTTCGCGCAGCAGCGCCAGGATTTCGCGGTCGGTGGTGTCAATCGTCATAATGACAGAATTATACGTCGTAATGACGAAAAGTGCTCGTCATATTGACGCTTTTAGGGCTGCTTTTCGCATGGCCCTTTGCCATGATTATCGGCTAATCGACTACAGGTGCAGCATGAAGAAAGTAGCCATCGTCGGTGCCGGCAAGATCGGCCACATGATCGCGGACCTGCTCGTCCAGAGTCGCGACTACCAGGTTGCGGTGATCGACAAGTCGCCCGAGCAGCTCGCGCGCCTCAAGGCCGCGACGCCGATCGAGTGCATCGCGCTCGATGTCAGCGACCCGCAGGCTGTCGCGCAGGCGCTGCGCGGGCGCTTTGCGGTGCTGAGCGCCGCGCCCTTCCAGGTGACCGGCAAGATCGCCGAGGCCGCCGCGCTCGCCGGCGTGCACTACCTCGACCTGACCGAAGACGTCGCCAATACGCGGCGCGTACGCGCGCTCGCGGCCACCGCCGGCACCGCGTTCATTCCGCAGTGCGGGCTGGCGCCGGGCTTCATCACGATCGTCGGCTACGACCTGGCGAAGCATTTCGACCAGCTGCAGGACGTGCGGCTGCGGGTCGGCGCCCTGCCCCAGTACCCCTCCAACGCCCTGAATTACAACCTCACGTGGAGCACCGACGGGGTCATCAACGAGTACTGCGAGCCCTGCGAGGAAATCGCCAATGGCGAACTCGTCAACGCCCCGCCGCTCGAGGAGCGCGAGGAATTCTCGCTCGACGGCGTGACCTACGAGGCGTTCAATACCTCGGGCGGGGTCGGCACGTTGTGCGAGACGCTGCGCGGCAAGGTGCGCAACCTCAATTACCGTACAATCCGCTACCCGGGGCACGCCGCGATCATGAAGGCGTTGCTGCAGGACCTGCGCTTGCGCGAGCGGCGCGACGTGCTGAAAGATATCCTCGAGCACTCGCTCCCCACGACGCTGCAGGACGTGGTCATCGTGTTCGTGACGGTCACTGGCATGAAGAAAGGACGCCTCGTGCAGGAAACCTACGCCAACAAGGTCTACGGCCAGACGCTGAACGGCGTCGAGCGCAGTGCGATCCAGCTCACCACCGCCGCCGGCATCTGCGCCGTGCTCGACATGCTGGCCGACAAGCGGCTGCCGCAGCAGGGATTCATCCGCCAGGAAGACGTGCCGCTGAAGGATTTCCTCGCCAACCGCTTCGGCCGCATCTATGCGATGCGGCCACAGCAGACGCTGGGCATGACCGGCACATGAGTTTTCGCGCCATCATGCAGGAAGCCGGCGTGCCGCCGGCCACCGCGCCGATCGCCGGCGCGTTGCAGGCGCACACGCCGATCGACGGCTCGGCGCTCTCGTACGTTCCGGTCGACAACGCCGAGGTCATCGGCGCACGCATTGCCGCAGCGCAGGAAGCCTTCCTGGTCTGGCGCGCGGTGCCGGCGCCGGTGCGCGGCGAATTGATCCGCCGCTTCGCGCGCCGCGTGCGTCGCGACAAGCAGGCGCTCGGGAAACTGATTTCGCTCGAGTCCGGCAAGATCCTCAGCGAAGGCCTCGGCGAAGTGCAGGAAGTCATCGACATCTGCGATTTCGCCGTCGGCCTCTCGCGCCAGCTCTACGGCCTGACCATTGCATCCGAACGGCCGGGCCATCACCTGCTCGAGCGCTGGCATCCGCTCGGCCCGGTCGGCGTGATCACCGCGTTCAATTTCCCGATGGCGGTGTGGGCCTGGAACGCAGCGCTGGCACTGGTGTGCGGCAACACGGTCATCTGGAAGCCCTCCGAGAAGACGCCGCTGTGCGCGCTGGCGCTGCATCGCATCCTCAGCGAAGTGATCGGCGATTTCGCGCCCGCGCACCCGGCCATCTCGCAACTCGTGATCGGCCGCCGCGAGGCCGGCGAGCAGATCGCGGACAGCGCGACGATACCGCTGGTCAGCGCGACCGGCAGCACCGCGATGGGCCGCGCTCTCGGTCCGCGCGTCGCCGCGCGATTTGGCCGTTCGCTGCTCGAGCTCGGCGGCAACAACGCCGCGATCGTCACGCCGTCGGCCGACCTGGCCTTGAGCCTGCGCGCGATCGTGTTCGCGGCAGCGGGCACGGCCGGCCAGCGCTGCACGACACTACGGCGCCTGATCGTGCACCGGAGCCTGGCCACGCAGTTGAAAGGCATGCTGCGCAAGTCCTACGCCAGCTTAGCCGTAGGTTCGCCGCTCGAGCGCGACACGCTGGTCGGGCCGCTGATCGATGCCGGCGCCTTCGTGCGCATGCAATCGGCGCTGGCTGCCGCGCGCCAGGCGGGCGCCACCGTGATCGGCGGCGATCGCGTGCTGCCACCCGGTCTCGACGGCGGCTACTACGTGCGCCCGGCGCTGGTCGAAACGGACACGCAATTCGAGGCGATGAAAGAGGAGACGTTTGCCCCGATCCTGTACGTGATTCCGTACGACAGCTTCGAGCAGGCGCTCGCGCTGCAGAATGAAGTGCGCCAGGGATTGTCGTCGGCGATCTTCACCACCGACATGCGCGAAGCGGAAACCTTCCTGTCGGCGACCGGGAGCGATTGCGGCATTGCCAACGTCAACACCGGCCCGAGCGGCGCGGAAATCGGCGGCGCGTTCGGCGGTGAGAAGGAAACCGGCGGCGGGCGCGAATCGGGGAGCGATGCCTGGAAGACCTACATGCGCCGGCAGACACAGACCGTCAACTATTCTTCCGCCATGCCGCTCGCGCAGGGCGTGCAGTTCCCGGTCGAATGAACGCGCTCGACCTGTTCGATTTGCGCGGGAGCCTGACCGAGGAAGAGCAGCTCGTGCAGGACAGCGTCGCGCGGCTGGTCGACACGCGCGTGCTGCCGATCATCGCCGGGTGCTTCGAGCAGCACCGCTTCCCGCGCGAACTGGTACCCGAGCTCGCGGCGCTCGGCCTGCTCGGCGCGAGCCTCGAGGGCTACGGTTGCGCCGGGCTCAATTCGATCGCCAGCGGATTGATTTGCCAGGAGCTGGAACGCGGCGATTCGGCGCTGCGCAGCTTCGTGTCGGTGCAATCCTCGCTGGTGATGTACCCGATCCGCACCTACGGCAGCGAGGCGCAGAAGCAGCAGTACCTGCCGCGCATGGCGCGCGGCGAGCTGATCGGCTGCTTCGGCCTGACCGAGCCGCACGGCGGTTCGGATCCGGCCAACATGAAGACCCGCGCGCGCCGCAGTGGCGGCGACTGGATCATCAGCGGCTCGAAGATGTGGATCACCAACGGCGCGATCGCCGATGCCTGCGTGTGCTGGGCCGACACCGAGGACGGCGTGCGCGGCTTCATCATCGACAAGGGCACGCCGGGGTTCACGGCCACCGAGATCGAGCACAAGTTTTCGCTGCGCGCCTCCAACACCGGCGCACTGTTCTTCGATGAGGTGCGCGTGCCGGAATCGCAGCGCCTGCCCGGCGCTGCGGGCCTGAAGGGGCCGCTCTCCTGCCTGACGCAGGCGCGCTACGGCATCGCCTGGGGCGTCATCGGCGCCGCGCAGGCCTGCCTCGCGCAGCTCATCGATTACACCGCGACACGCGAGCTGTTCGGGCGGCCGCTGGCGCAGAACCAGGCCATCCAGGTGCGGCTCGCCGAGATGGCGCGGGGCATCACCGCCGCGCAGATGCTGGCGCTCCAACTTGGGCGCCTCAAGGATCGCGGCTCGCTCGAACCGGTGCAGGTGTCGCTCGCCAAGTGGAACAACTGCCGCATGGCGCTCGATGTCGCGCGCGATTGCCGCGACATGCTCGGCGCCGCCGGCATCAGTGCCGAGTACGCGCCGATCCGCCACATGCTCAACCTCGAGAGCGTGATCACCTACGAAGGCACCGAGACCGTGCACCAGCTGGCGGTCGGCCGCGCGCTGACCGGACGCAGCGCGTTCTAGCGTCGTGGGGGCGCATTCATGAACGCGCAGTTGGGCAAACGCCGGCGGCGCTGGCCCTATGCGCTGCTGATCATTGCGCTCGGCTTTGCCGCGTACACCTGGCTGACGCTGACCTGGTCGTATTCCGACGGCGAACGTGTCGGCATCCTGCAAAAGGTCTCGCGCAAGGGCTGGGTCTGCAAGACCGTCGAGGGCGAGCTGGCGCAGTACGTGGTCAGCGGCGTCATGCCGCAGATCTGGGAATTTACCGTGCGCGATGCGACCATCGCCAGGCGCCTGAACGCGGCGCTCGGGCAGCGCGTGCGGCTGCACTACACCGAGCACCGCGGCGTACCCTCGGGCTGTTTCGGTGACACCCGTTATTTCGTCGACCACGTCGAGACCGTCGAGGCGCCGGTACCGATGCCGGCGACGCCCGGTCCGGGTTCAAGCCAGGAGCAAGGCAGATGAGCAAGGGAATGGACCGCAAGAAAGAATCCAAGAAGAAACCGGCCAAGTCGCTGATGGAAAAGCGCGCCGCCAAGGCCGAGAAGCGCAAGCAGCGCTGAGGCGCCGCGGCGCGGTCAGACGCGCAGCCCCAGCGCCAGCGCGCAGGCGGCCGGCTCGTCGCACCGCTCGCGATTGTCGACCGCTGCGCTGCGCCAGCGCGGCTCCGACTGCGCATCGAGCGCCGCCACCACCGCGTTGCGCAGCTGCTGTTGCACGGGCCGGCGTGATGATTGGCCGTGGGCTGCATGCGCCTGGTCCGCGCAGGCTACGATGCGCGCGGCGGCGTCGAAACGCTGGTCCTTGCACGCGAGATAGGCCATGGCGTCCAGCACCATGTAGAGCCGGCCGGCATCGAGGCGCGCGGCCAGCTCGTGGATCTCGGCTCCGGTGGCGCGCGCCTCGTCGAGCGCGTCCGCGATCAGCAGCGCACTGAAATTCATGACCAGCAGGTCGAAGTGCGCGGCGCGCCGGCCGGAGTGGCGCAGGCTCAATTCCAGCGGGCGACCGAGCTGCAATGCGGAGGCCGGGTCGCCGCAGGCGATGTCGAGCTCGACGATGCCGACACTGGCGGCGAGCGCCTGCCGTTCGCTGACGGTCAGCGCGTACATCACGGCGCGCCGGTAGGCCGCGCGCGCTTCCGGGTATTCCCCGCGGTTCATCAGCACCGCGCCCTCGGCCAGCGCGCCGCAGGTCAGCAGCCGCGCGGGCCAGGCCGGATCCTCGAGTGCGCGGGCCGCCTCGATCGCCGCGCGCGCCGCCGGCTCATCGTCCCGGCAGCTGAAGGCCAGCTGGGCGAGCGCGTAGTAGCGGGATCGCGGGTCGTCCGCCGCCGCGTGCATCGCGACGGCGAGCTCCGCGGCGTAGCGCGCCCGGTCGTACTGCCGCGCGGCATCGTAGCTGGCGACGGCCTCCCAGAAGCGCCCGATGCGTGCCGGCGGCAGCGCATCCGACAGCAGTGCGACCGCCTGCTCGAAGCGATCGCGGCCCTCGGCGCGCAGTTCGGTCTCGACGAACAGCGGCCACGCCGAGCCGTACAGCGCCACGCCGAGCGCACGATCGTTCGCCGCGGCCCAATCGATCGCGGCGCGCACGTTGTCGAGTTCGGGTTCGTAGCGGTGCAACCAGATTGCCTCGTCGAGCGACCAATATTCCTGGTAGGCGGTGTCGAGCATTTGCAGCAGGGAGCCAGCCATGCGCCGCTGCGCGGCGGGCAGCTCGCCGTCTGCCTCGAGCTTCGCGGCGGCGTAGTAGCGCGCCGTCTCCAGCAACGCATAGCGCGGCGGCTCGGTCGGCAAGGCCGTCACCAGTGAACGATCGACCAGCCGGCCGATCAGGTCGATCGCCGCAGCGAGGTCCACGCCTTCGTCGGCGACGCAACGCGCCGCGGTGCCCAGCGAAAAACTGCCGGCGAACACGCCGAGGCGGTTGAACACGCGCTGTTCCGCCGGCGCCAGCAGGCTGTAGCTCCAGTCAAAGGCGGCGTGCAGCGCGCCATGGCGCGGTTCGGCCGCGCGGCCCGCGGCCTTGAGCAGCCGGAAGCGGTCATCGAGCCGCTCCAGCAGTCCGCTGACGCCGAGCGCGGGCACGCGCGCGGCCGCGAGTTCGATCGCCAGCGCGTTACCATCGAGGCGACGGCAGATCTCGCCGACCAGTGCAGCGTTCGCTGCCGTCAGTTCAAAGCGCCGAT
>JAFEDW010000096.1 GCA_018241455.1 Pseudomonadota bacterium
GTGCTGCAGGGCGAAGGCAAGCTGGACGAAGCGGCCAAAGCGCTGCAACGCGCGACCGAGCGCGGGCCCGGCAACGCAGCGGCCTGGACCGAACTCGGCCTGGTGCGGCGGGCGCTCGGCAAGTTTCCGGAAGCGAAGGCGGCCTACACGCAGGCAATCGCTGCCGATCCAGGCTATGCGCCGGCGCATCGCAACCTGGGCGTGTTGCTCGACCTGTACCTGGGCGACCCGGTCGCGGCGCTGCCCGAGATGGAGCAGTACAAGCAGATCAGCGGCGAGGACAAGCCGGTCAGCGGCTGGATCGCCGAATTGCGACACCGCACCGGCATCAAGGCGCCGGCGCCGCCGCCGGCAGCGCCGGCGCCCGTGACGACCGCGCCAGCGTCCGCGCCCGTGGGTACGGGCACGCCCGGTGCCGCACCCGACGCCCCACCCGCCAACACCGCCGCACCGGCCGCGACCGCCAACGGAGGCTCGCCATGAAAACCCTGACAGGCCTGGCTCTGCTCTGCGCTGCATCGGCCAGTCTCGCGGACGATCTCGAGCCCGCCGTGAACACCTCGAGCGCGGCCGTGGCGCCCGCCACGGCCCCCAGCGCAAGACCCGCGGCCAAACCTGCCACGACGCCGGCTGCGCCCACAACGGCTGCCAGGGCGCCTGCCGGGGCCAGGACGCGCGCCATGGATCAGATCGATCTCGGTGCCACGCAGGTCACCGGTAACCGCGAACTGCCGAATGTGATGTACGTCGTACCCTGGAAAAGACCCGATCTCGGAGAATTCGCGGGCCGGCCGCCGAAAAGCCTGCTCGATGAAGTGCTCGCGCCCGTGGACCGCGACGTGTTCCGCCGGCAAAACCGCTATTTCGCCGCCTTGCACCCCGACGCCGCGGTGGCGCCCGCGGCGCCGGCCACTAAACCCGCGGCCGGAGCGGCGAATGTGCTGCCGGCCGGGGATGAGAAGTAGGTCTTTGGCATAACGTGAGCGCTTGGTTTCTAATTCAATCGATCGATTCAGGCATGGGAGTCTGATGATGAATTTCTTCAGCATGATTATCCGGTTCTTCCAGGGTGGCGGCGCGATGATGTACCCGATCGCGGTGGTACTGGTCATCGGTGCGGCCATCGCCTTCGAGCGCTACATCGTGCTCACGCATACTGCGATCCGCAATCGCAGCCTGTGGAACGAGATTGCCCCGCTGCTGGCGCAAGGCAATTTCAAGGGCGCGGTGCAACTCACGGGCAAATCCGAGTCGGCGATCGGCCAGATCCTCAGCTACGGACTGGCGCGCATCAGCTCGGCGCGCTCGCGCGACGATATCGAAAAGGCGATGGAAGAGAGCCTGATGGATGTCGTGCCGCGGCTCGAGAAGCGCACGCACTACCTCGCGACCTTCGCGAACCTGGCCACGCTGCTCGGCCTGCTCGGCACCGTGGTCGGCCTGATCAACGCCTTCGCGGCGGTGGCGACGGTCAATCCGGCCGACAAGGCCAACCTGCTGTCGGCCAGCATCTCGGTGGCGATGAACTGCACCGCGTTCGGCCTGATGACCGCCGTGCCGTTGCTGGTCATCCACGCGGTGCTGCAGACCAAGACCACGGAGCTGATCGACAGCCTGGAGATGGCCTCGGTCAAGTTCCTGAACGCGGTGACCGAACGCAGCGCGGCGGCATCCTGAAGCACCTGCCACGGTCTTAAGCGAGAACGCGCATGCGCCGCTCCCAAGCCCTCAGGAAGATGATGCGCCGGCAACGCCGGCCGTCGGAACTGCAGCTGGTGTCGATGATCGACATCTTCACGGTGCTGGTGACCTTCCTGCTGATGACCGCGATCTTCTCGCGCACCGTGGTGCTCGACCTGCGCCTGCCGTCGAACAATCCGAGCTTTCCCGAACTCCCCAAGGGCCTGAACCTCGAGGTGATCGTGCACGATGATTCGCTCGTCGTGGCCGATCGCGGCACCGGCCCGCTGCACACGCTGCCCAACACCGCCAAGGGCTACGACCTCGACGGGCTCACCGAGTACCTGAAGTTCGTCAAATCGCGCTACCCCGACAAGACCGAGGCGACCATCCTGCTCGAGCCCCAGACGCCGTACGACACGCTGGTGCAGGTCATGGACCGTACGCGCATCGTCGAGGTCAACGCCGGGCTGAATACCGTGCAGGCGGAGCTGTTCCCGCAGGTGTCGATCGGTGACGCGCCGGTGCCGGTCGCGGCATCCGTGCCGGCCGCGGCGGGAGGCAAGCGATGAGCATGTCGAACCGCGCGCGGCGCATGCTGCAGCACCAGATCCGCAACAAGGCCGACGCGGAGCTGAACCTGATCCCGATGATCGACATCCTCAGCGTCATGGTGTCGTTCCTGCTCGTGTATTCGACCGAGGTCGAGGTGGTGCAGAACACCAAGGGCATCGACATCCCGCAATCGATCTCGCAGCAGCGACCGCGCGAGACCGTGGTCGTCATGCTGACCAAGGAAGACCTGTTCGTGCAGGGCGAGCGCATCGCCAGCATTGCCGAGGTGCGCGACAGCCCCGATGCAATCATCGCGCCGCTCCGCACGGCGCTGAAGCGGCCGACGCTGGTCGGCCAGGCGATGACCGAGAAGGACATCGCCGAGCGCGAGATCACCGTGATGGCCGACAAGCAGATTCCGTATGCGGTGCTGAAGAAGGTCATGAGCACCTGCACCGACGCCGACTACGGCCGGCTGTCGTTCGCGCTCGTCGAGAAGGAAAAGGCCGTCGACATCGACCAGCTGCGGCGGAAGCTCTGAGACATGCAGGCGCAACTGACACAGTACTACCGCAATTTCGAGCTGGCGTGGGAGCCGGATCCGGACGATCAACGCCGCTTCCGCAAATTCCTGCGCGCGGGCCTGTTGCTCGTGCTGCTGCTCGGCGTGACCCTGCCGTTCATCCATCTGCCGAAGCCAACGGCCGCCGAAGAGCCGGTGCCGCCGCGGCTGGCGCGGCTGATGCAGCAGGAACAGCCCAAGCCGCCGCCCAAGCCGGTGGAGACGCCGAAGGAAAAACCGAAGCCCGAGGCGAAGCCTGAGCCCAAGCCGGCCGACACGCGCAAGAAGATGGAGAACTCGGCCGCGATGCGCGCCATCAAGGACGAGCTCGCGGACCTGCGCGACCAGCTCGACACCAAGGAGCTGCAGAACAAGCAGCTCAAGGCCGACGTCGGGCAGGATGCACGCTCCGAGCGCTCGCTGATTGCCTCCAAGGTGGGCGTCGGCTCCTCGGGCATCGTGACCGCCGCCTCGAGCCGCGGGTTCGGCTCCGGCGCCGGCGCGCTTTCCGACCACAACACGCAGGCGGTCAATTCGCGTATCGCGGCCGATGCGGCTGCGAGCCGCGTGACGCGCAGCGGCAGCAGCGGCAAGGCCTCGCGCAGCGAGGAGGAGATCGCGCTGGTGTTCGACCGCAACAAGGGCGCCATCGATGCGTTGTATGCGCGCGCGCTGCGCGAGCGCGCGGACCTGCAGGGCAAGATCGTGCTGCAGCTGACCATCTCCCCGGCCGGCGAGGTCACCGATTGCCGCCTGCTCAGCAGCGAGTTGAATGACGACGATCTGGAGCGCAAGATCGTGGCGCGCGTCAAGCTGTTCCGGTTCGAGGCCAAGGACGTGGAAGCGATCACGGCACGCAAGACGCTCGAGTTCTTCCCGACCTAGCGGCGAATTGGCTGCGGAGCGTGGCACGCCCGTGAACCTGCAGTCCGAAATCGAATACTTCAGTGAACTGGCGCTCGTCGACCAGGCGCGGCTGCTGGCGGTATTCCTGCATGAATTGAGCGCTGAGGCGCGCGCCACCTACGGCCCGGAGCCTGACCAGGTGCAGGATGGCGCGCGGCTCCGCTTCGTCAACGAGATCACTTCGCGCCTGGCGCGCTACATCGAACAGGTGCTGGTGGACGAGCGCGAGCGGCCGGCCGAAGAAGTGCTGCTGCGCATGCTGCTGGCGCCGCGCGCCGACAAGGCGGCCGAGCGGTTGATCTTCAACGCCTACCGGAGGTCGATCCAGGGGTTCGACGGCAACGATGCCACGGTGACCATGCAGGCGCCGCGCTAGCGCAGCGGTTGCGCTGCGGGTCCCCAAGCGCTTAAGTTGCCGCGCATGAGCGCGCAGCCGTTGACCCAGGTGCTGATCCTGCTGCTGGCCTCCGTCGTGGTGGTCGCGGTGGCGCGCCGCGTGGGCCTGCCGCCGATCCTCGGTTACCTCGTGGTCGGCATGCTGCTCGGGCCGCTGGCGCTCGGCGTATTGCCCAGCGGCGAGGCCACGCACGCGCTCGCCGAGATCGGCGTCGTGTTCCTGCTGTTCACGCTGGGCCTCGATTTCCACTGGGCGCGCATGCTGGCGATGCGGCGCGAGGTGTTCGGGCTCGGCGCCGCGCAGCTGCTGGCGGTCGGCTTGGTCGCGATCGGCGTGTTGCATGCCCTGGGTGTCGAATGGGCTGCCGCTGCCGTGGCCGGCGGCGCCGTCGCGATGAGTTCGACGGCGATCGTGCTGCAGCAGCTCACCGACCAATCCGAACTCAACCGCACGCACGGCCGGCTTGCCTTCGCGGTGCTGCTGTTCCAGGACATCGCCTTCGTGCCGCTGCTGGCGCTGGCGACCGCGCTGGCGCGCGGCGAGGGCGCGTTCACCGGCCTCGGCGTAGCGCGGCTGGTGGTCGAGGGCCTGCTGGCGCTGTTCGTCGTGCTGGCGATCGGCCGCTGGCTGCTGCGCCCGCTGTTCTACGAGATCGCGCACAGCCGCTTGCGCGAGCTGTTCACGCTGACCGTGCTGCTGGTGGTGCTGAGCTGCGCGTGGATCACGCAGCTCGTCGGCCTGTCGATGGCGCTGGGCGCGTTCCTCGCCGGCATGATGCTGGCCGAGACCGAATATCGCCACCAGGTGGAATCGGCGGTGCGGCCGTTCCGCGAGCTGTTGCTCGGCCTGTTCTTCATCTCGGTCGGCATGCTGCTCGACATCCGGCTGCTGTACGAGCAGTTCCCGCTGGTGACCGGAGTGCTCGTGCTGCTGCTGGTGCTGAAGAGCCTGCTGATGGCGCTGGTCACGCGCCTGTACGTCGACAGTACGTTCAAGGCGGTGCGCGCCAGCGTCGTGCTGGCCGGCGGCGGCGAGTTCGGCGTGGCGCTGCTGACGATCCTGGTGCAGCAGCAGGGGCTGGTGCCGGCGCGCATCAGCCAGCCGCTGCTGGCGGCGCTGGTGGTCAGCATGGTGCTGAGCCCGCTGCTGATCCGCTACAACCGGCGCATTGCGCGTGCATTGCTCGGCGAGCGTGGACCACCGGGCACGGCGATGGAGCGCGAGGCCGCGGCCACCGGCGAGGTGGCGCGTCGCGAGCACGTGGTGCTGTGCGGCTTCGGCCGGGTCGGCCAGAACATCGCGCGGGTGCTCGAATCGCAGGGCTTCGAATACCTGGCCGTCGACCTGGATCCGGCGCGCATCCGGCTTGCGCGGCAGGCCGGCGATGCGGTGCTGTTCGGCGACAGTGCCGACGAGGAATTGCTGCGGTTGGCGGGCATCGATGCCGCCAGTGCGGTCATCGTCACCTTCGCCAATCCGGCCGTGTCGGTCGGCATCGTGCGTGCCGTGCGGCGCTTGCGCGCCGACGTGCCGGTGCTGGTGCGCACGCAGGACGATGTCGGCCTGGCCGAGCTGACCGCGGCCGGCGTCACCGACGTCGTGCCCGAGACCTTCGAGGCCAGCCTGATGCTGGTCTCGCAGGTGCTGCTGTTGTTGCACCTGCCACCGGCGCGGGTGCTGCGCCTGATCGGCGACATCCGCGCCAGCCGCTATGCCACGCTGCGCACCATCTTCCGGCACGACGGCGCGCAAGTGGTCGACGAGAGCCACGCCTTCCGCGAAGAGCTGCGCGCGATTGTCTTGCCCCCGGCCTCGTGGGCGGTGGGCCGGCAACTCGACGAGGTGCGCGCACGCGGCGCGGATGTCACGTTCACGGCCGTGCGCCGCCATGGCATCACCGGCCGCCAGCCGGCCGGCGACACCGAGCTGCGCGATGGCGACGTGGTCGTGATCTACGGCACGCCCGAGGCGCTCGAGCACGCCGAGGCGGTGCTGCTGGCCGGGTAAGGCCCGGGCCGGCCCTTGCCAGTACAATGCGCCGCCCGCCACTCCTCATAGGGTCATGAAACGCGACGACATCGATTTTCCGCCCCACCACCGGCCACTGCGCGATGACATCCACACGCTCGGCGAGATCGTCGGCAGCGTGCTGCGGGAGCAGGGGGGCGATGAGCTGTTCGAGCTCGCCGAGGGCGACCGGCGCGCGGCGATCCGGCGGCGCGTCGCCGCGCCCGGCGCCGCGACGCTCGCCGCCACCGGCGAATTGCGCGCGCGCATCGAGGGGCGACGCCCGGCGTTGGCGCGCGAGTTGTTGCGCGCGTTCGCCGCCTATTTCCAGCTTGCCAACGTGGCGGAGAAGGTGCACCGCATCCGGCGGCGGCGCGAGTATTTCCTGGCCGACAGCGATCGTCCGCAGCCGCGCGGTGTCGTCGATACGCTCGCGGAGCTCAAGGCGCAGGGCCTGAGCCTCGACGAAGTGTTGCAGCTGTTGCGGCAGTTGCGCATCGAGCCGGTGCTGATCGCGCATCCGACCGAGTCGGCGCGGCGCACCGGGCTGCGGCGGCAGCAGCATATCGCCGACCTGCTGCTCGAGCGCAGCAATCCGCTGCTGGCGCCGCAGGAGCAACTGACGCTGCTGGCGCGCATTCGCGCCGATGTGACGCTCGACTGGCAGACCGCGGAACATCCGCGCGAGCGGCTGACGGTGGCCGACGAACGCGAGCACGCGGTGTTCTACCTGGCCGAGGTGTTGTACCGCATCGTGCCGGTATTCTACGAAGAGCTCGCCGCGGCACTGGCGCGGCTGTACGGGGCCGATGCCGAATCGCTCGAACTGCCGCTGCTGGTGCGCTTCGGCACCTGGGTCGGCGGCGACATGGACGGCGCCGCCGACGTGCACGCCAAGAGCATCCGCGAGACGCTGGCGCGGCAGCAGCAGGTGATCATCAACAACTACCACGCCGAATGCCAGTCGCTGGCACAGCAGTTGTCGCAGAGCGCCGGCCGCATCGCGGTCAGCGCGGCGCTGACGCGCCGCATCGCCGAATACCGCACGCTGCTGCCCGGCGCCGCCGGCATGGCGCCGGCGCGCCACGACACGATGCCGTACCGCGCCTTCTTCGGGCAGATCGCCGAGCGCTTGCGCAACACGCTGGAAGGGCGGCCGAACGGCTACGAGCGGCCGGCGCAGTTCCGCGGCGATGTGGCGCTGGTCGCAGAGAGCCTGCGCGCCAATCGGGGCGCGCACGCCGGGCTGTTCCTGGTGCGCCGCCTGCTCGCGCGCATCGACACCTTCGGCTTTCACCTGGCGACGCTCGACCTGCGCCAGCACGCGAGCGTGCACCACACCGTCATCGCGCAGGGTCTCGCCGACGCGCACTGGCATGAGCGTACCGCGGCCGAGCAGCACGCGCGCCTGGTCGACGTGCTGGCGCGCGATGCCGGTCCGGCGCAGTCATTCGATGCGCTCGGCAAACGCACGCTGGCGGTGTTCGAGGCCGTCATGCAGGGGCGGCACCGCTACGGCCCCGACGCCGTCGGGCTGTACATCGTCAGCGCCGCGGCCACGGCCGCGGACG
>JAFEDW010000097.1 GCA_018241455.1 Pseudomonadota bacterium
GGCGTGCCGGTGCTGCTGCTCGACACCGCGGGCCTGCGCGAGGGCGGCGATGTCATCGAGAGCGAGGGCATGCGCCGGGCGCGTGCCGCGATGGCGCAGGCCGACCGCGTGCTGTTCCTCGTGGATGCGCACGCGGATCCGCGCGCCGCCAGTTTCGCCGCCGAGCGCGAACGGCTCCCGTGGCGCGTGCCGGTCACGCTCGTGTACAGCAAACTGGATCTGCTCGATGCCGTCGACGCGCTGCCCGCGCAAGGCGATACCGCCGCGGCGGCGGCTGAAGTGCCGCGCATGGCAGTGTCTGCGCACACCGGCGCCGGGCTCGATGCGCTGCGGGCGCATCTGCTTGATGCCGCCGGATTCCAGCGGCAGGATTCCGGCCTGCTCTCGGCCCGCAGCCGGCACCTCGAGGCGCTGGCCGCGACCGCGTTGCACGTCGAGGCCGCCGCGGCGCAGTGCCGCGCGGCCGGGCCCGGCGAGCTGGTGGCCGAAGACCTGCGCAGCGCGCAGCGCGCGCTCGGCGAGATCACCGGCGCCGGCACCGCCGATGAATTGCTGGGACGCATCTTCGCGAGCTTCTGCATCGGAAAATGACTGTTGCGGCCACATTTCCGATCGAAGGCGGATGCGATTGCCGCGCGATCCGCTATCGCATGGCCAGCTCGCCATTGTTCGTGCATTGCTGCCATTGCCGCTGGTGCCAGCGCGAATCCGGCGCCTCGTTTGCGCTGAACGCGATGATCGAGGCCGACCGCATCACGAATCTCGCGCAGGACCCCGAGCTCGTGCACACGCCTTCGGCCAGCGGCGCCGGGCAGGTGATCGCCCGCTGCCCGCATTGCCGGCTGGCGGTGTGGAGCCACTACGCGGGCTCGGGACCGGCCGTGCGTTTCATCCGCGTCGGCACGCTCGATGATCCGGACGCGCTGCCGCCGGACATCCACATCTTCACCGCCTCGAAGCAGCCCTGGGTCGTGTTGCCCGCGGGAATTCCGGCAGTTCCAGAGTATTACGATCGCGAGGCATATTGGCCGTCGGCCAGCCTAGAGCGGCGGCGCGCGCTGCTGCCCCTGATCGAGGCCTGGCGCAACAGGAAGCCGTCGTGAAATTCCGCCCCAAGGCGCCCAGCCTGCATCTCGCCGCCAGCGCGCGGATCGGTGAACGGAAGACGGGCCGGCGCTAAGATACCCCATGCATCCTCGCGAGCACTTTGATGTCATCGTCGTTGGCGGCGGCCACGCCGGCTGCGAGGCCGCGCTGGCCGCGGCGCGGAGCGGGGCGCGCACGCTGCTGCTGACGCAGAACCTCGAGCAGCTCGGCGCGATGAGCTGCAACCCGGCGATCGGCGGCATCGGCAAGGGCCACCTGGTGCGCGAGATCGACGCGCTCGGCGGCGCGATGGCGCGCGTCGCGGACCGGGCCGGCATCCAGTGGCGCACGCTGAACGCGAGCAAGGGCCCGGCGGTGCGCGCGACGCGCGCGCAGGCCGACCGGCAGCTCTACAAGCGTGCGATGCGCACGCGGCTCGAGAACCAGCCGAACCTGTCGCTGTTCCAGCAGGAAGTCGCCGACCTCGTGCTCGAGGGCGATGCAGTGCGTGGCGTCGTCACGGCCACCGGCATCGTGTTCGGCGCGCGCGCGGTCGTGCTCACCGTCGGCACGTTCCTAGGGGGACGCATCCACGTCGGACTCGACAACCATGCGGGCGGTCGCGCCGGCGATCCGCCGTCGAACCTGCTCGCCGCGAAACTGCGCGAGCGCATGCCCCGCACCGGTCGTTTGAAGACCGGCACGCCGCCGCGCATCGACGGCCGCAGCATCGATTATTCCTCGCTCGAGCCGCAGCCCAGCGACTCGCCGCTCCCGGTATTTTCGTTTCTGGGAAGTGTCAATGAACATCCAAATCAGGTTGATTGTCACATAACGCATACCAATGACCGGACGCACGAGATCATCCGTTCGGGGCTAGACCGCTCGCCGATGTACAGCGGCGTGATCGAGGGCGTGGGTCCGCGTTACTGCCCTTCGGTCGAAGACAAGGTGCAGCGATTCGCCGCGCGCAGCTCGCACCAGATCTTCATCGAGCCCGAGGGCCTCGACACGCACGAGATCTATCCAAACGGCATCTCGACCAGCCTGCCCTATGACGTACAGCAGCGTTTCGTGCGCAGTATCGCCGGGTTCGAAAACGCGCACATCACGCGCCCGGGCTACGCGATCGAGTACGACTATTTCGATCCGCGCGATCTCAATGCCTCGCTCGAAACGCGCAGCGTGCCCGGCCTGTATTTCGCCGGGCAGATCAACGGCACGACCGGCTACGAAGAGGCCGCGGCGCAGGGCCTGCTCGCCGGGCTGAACGCCGCGCGCGCGACCCAGGGCGAGGCGCCGTGGATCCCGGCGCGGAGCGAAGCGTACCTGGGCGTGCTGGTCGATGACCTGGTCACGCAGGGGGCCGCCGAGCCCTATCGCATGTTCACCAGCCGCGCCGAGCATCGGCTGCTGCTGCGCGAGGACAACGCCGATGAGCGCCTCACGCCAGCCGGCCGCGCGATGGGCCTCGTCGACGACGAGCGCTGGCGTTTCTTCTCCGCCAAGCGCGACGCCATCGCGCGTGAAACGGCGCGCTTCGAAGCGCGGCGGATTCGCGCCGATGAGCCCGACGCGAGCTGGTGCGCGCGGGTGCTGGGCGGCGAAACCTTGAGCCGCGACCTGACCGCGATGGAACTGCTGCGCCGTCCGGGCGTCAGCTACGACGATGTGCTCGAGCTGGTGGGAACGGAGTCAGGCGTCGACGGCGGCGACCACGCCGGCGAAGAACGGCTAGGGCCACAATTGCGCACCGCGCTCGAAGTGCGCGCCCGCTACAGCGGCTACATCGAGCGCGCGCAGGCCGAGATCGAGCGTTTGCGGCAACATGAAAACACGCCGCTTCCGCTGCACCTCGACTACGGCTCGCTCGCCGGGCTCTCCAACGAGGTGCGGCAGAAGCTCGGCGAGATCCGGCCCGCGACGCTGGGGCAGGCCGCGCGCGTGCCCGGCGTGACGCCGGTGGCGGTGTCGATCCTGCTGGTGCACCTGAAGAAAAGGCGCCTCAGCGCCTAGCTGCTGCCGGGCGCCCGACCCGTAAATCCAGCGACGGCGGCGCCTTGCGCCGCTCAGGGCCCGCGGGTGTATGCTGGCCGGCAACAAGTCCCCTTGCCGCTGGAGTGCGTCCAAATGTTCGGGTTCGACATCAATTTCGTGCCGATCGCCATCGTGGTCGCGGCGCTGGTCTTTGCGTCCAAGGCCTGGCTGACGGTGCCGCAGGGTTTCCAGTACACGCTCGAGCGCTTCGGCAAGTTCAAGAAGACCATGGAGCCGGGTTTCCACCTGATCACGCCGTTCTTCGAGCGCGTCGGCCGGCGCATGAACATGATGGAGCAGGTGCTGGATGTCGCGCGCCAGGAAGTCATCACCAAGGACAACGCGATGGTCGGCGTCGACGCCGTCGTGTTCTACCAGGTGCAGGATGCCGCCAAGGCCGCCTACGAGGTCGACAACCTCAGGCTCGCGGTCGTGAACCTGACGATGACCAACATCCGCACCGTCGTCGGCGCAATGGACCTCGACGAAACGCTCTCGAAGCGCGATGACATCAACCACCGGCTGCTGCGCGTGGTCGACGACGCGACGATGCCCTGGGGCATCAAGGTCACGCGCATCGAGATCAAGGACATCCAGCCGCCGCAGGACCTGATCGATTCGATGGGCCGGCAGATGAAGGCCGAGCGCGACAAGCGCGCCAACATCCTCGAGGCCGAGGGCCTGCGACAGTCGGCGATCCTCAAGGCGGAAGGCGAGAAGCAGGCCACGGTGCTGCAGGCCGAGGGCGCGCGTGAAGCAGCGTTCCGCGCGGCCGAAGCGCGCGAGCGCACCGCCGAGGCCGAAGCCAAGGCGACGTCGATGGTTTCGGAGGCGATCGCCAAGGGCAACGTGCAGGCGCTGAATTATTTCGTCGCGCAGAAATACGTCGAGGCGCTGAAGGAATTCGCCGGCTCGCCGAACCAGAAGGTGTACTTCATGCCGGTGGAAGCCACAGGGCTCCTGGCATCGGTCGGCGGCATCGCGGAACTCGCGAAAGACGCGCTGAAACAGGCGCCGGGCGCGGCGCGCTAGTGGATTACGCGGCCATGACGAACTTCGTCTCCAGCCTGCAGTGGTGGCATTGGTGGATTGCCGCGGCGTTGCTCGGCATCGTCGAGGCGATGATGCCCGGCGCGGTCGCGATCTGGTTTGCCGCTGCCGCCGCGATCATCGGCGCGCTGCTGCTGGTGATTCCGATTCCCTGGCAGCTGCAGCTGGTGCTGTTCGGCGCGCTGTCGATCGGGGCGCTGGCCTGCTGGCGCTACTGGAAGCGCGAGCATCCGGAAACCTCCGACCAGCCGCGGCTGAACCAGCGCGCGGCGCAGTACATCGGCCAGGTGTGTGTGCTCAGCGAGCCGATCGTGCAGGGTTCGGGCAAGGCGCGCGTCGGCGACGGGTTCTGGAAAGTGCGCGGGCCGGATCTGCCGGCCGGCACGGCTGTGCGCGTCAAGGCAGTCGAGGGAGTCGTGCTGATCGTCGAATCGACCTGAGCCGGACGGCGGGCTTCGGGGCCAAGGGCTCCAGGTCGGGGAGGGAGCGATGGCTACGGTAGCGCAATTACTGGGCCAGAAGCCCAAAGGGCTGTTCAGCGTTGCGCCGGACGCGCCGGTGCTCGAGGCCATCCGCGCGATGGCCGAACATGGCGTCGGCGCGCTGCTGGTGATGCAGGGCGAGCAGCTCGCCGGCATCGTCTCCGAGCGCGACTACGCGCGCAAGGTGATCCTCATGGGCCGCTCCTCGAGCGACACGCCGGTCAGCCAGATCATGACCGCGCAGGTGATCACGGTCGCGCCCTCGCAGTCGACGCAGCAATGCATGCAGCTGATGACCGACCGGCGCGTGCGGCATTTGCCGGTGGTCGATGCGGGCAGGGTGGTCGGGATGCTGTCGATCGGAGATCTGGTGCGGGCGGTGCTGGCCGAGCAGGCGCAGACGATCGAGCAGCTGGAGCACTACATCCATCACGGATGAGGCTTGAGGATTCAGTTCAGGTGAATCCAGCGCGGGCTACGCCTGAGCCGGCGAACTCACTCCGAAGCGCGCCGCTTCCACCCGCCGCCACAAGGCCCGCAATTCCCTCGACTGCCTGCGGGCCGCGATCCGCTTCGACCAGGCCCGCGCGGCAGCGAGCGAAGGACGGGTCGGTTTGTACAACTGGGCCGTCATGAGCCGCGTGCTCAGGCAATCACGGCCGCGGTGGAAGTCGCGAAAATCACCACCTGGACGACCGTCACGAGGACGGCGGCGAGGAAGCCGAAAGTCTTGTGCGTGTTCATGATCATTCTCCATTCAGTTACGGTTGAGGTCTCTGTAGCCACTGAACCCGCCGGCGCGCCGAAAGTTGCAGCTCGTGGCGGGTTCTTTCGCGTGGGAGAAATACTGCGCGCGTGCCGCGGCAACAGCGAACTCAATCGCTGAATTAGACTTCAGGAAATCTTAACGATCTGCCCGGGCCGGCGGGGGCGCGCGGCCCCACGGACACGGATCAGCTGACGTTGCTGGAATCCGCGGGACGCTCGGCGGCGTGGCGGTCCGCGTCGAGTTCGAACCACATCGCGTTCAGGATCGCGAACGAGCAGGCGAGTCCGAGTCCGAGCAGCCAGCTGAAATACCACATGGGGCGCCTCGTCAGTAGTTGCCGTCGGGATTGGCGCGGATCTGCGCCGGCGTGACCGGCCCGCGCAGCACGCGATACACCCAGCCCGTGTACGCCACGACGATCGGCAGGAACACGATCACGGCCAGCAGCATGATCCACAGCGTGCGCTGGCTGCTCGAGGCATCCCACACCGTCAGGCTGCTGGCCGGGTGCGAGGAAGAGGGCAGCAGGAACGGAAACAGGCTGACGCCCATCGTGCCGATGACGCCGATGATGCCGAGGCTGCTCATCGCGAAAATGAACAGCCGCTGACCGGTGACGGCCAGCGCGGCGACCACGAGCGGCGCGGCCAGGCCGAGCGCGGGCAGCAGCAGCGTCGCGGGCCAGCGGTGGTAATTGGCGAGCCACGCGCCCGCGGTGAGTGCGGCGGTCTTGGCCAGCGGATCGGGTGTCGCGGCCGGCTCGGCCCCGCCGGCCACGACCATGCCATAGCCGCTGCGCCACAGCCACAGTCCGGCGATCGCGAACAACGCGGTCCACAGCAACGCGGTGCCGCGCAGCACCGCGCGCGCGCGCGCGGCGAGCTCGGCGTCGGTCTTGACGGCCAGGTAGGCGGCGCCGTGCGTCGACAGCATCGCGATGCTGACCAGCCCGCACAGCAGCGGGAATGGCCGCAGCAGGTCGAACAGGCCGAATGCGTAGCTGGCGCGCAGCTCGCTGTCGTACGTGAACGGCACGCCGGTGAGCAGGTTCCCCATCGCCACGCCGAAGATCAGCGCGGGCACGAGCCCGCCGGCGAACAGCGCCCAGTCCCAGGCCGAGCGCCAGCGCGCCGCGGGCAGCTTGCTGCGGAACTTGAATCCCACCGGGCGCAGGATCAGCGCCGCCAGCAGCAACATCATCGCCGGATAGAATCCGGAGAAGCTCGCCGCGTACAGCGCCGGCCAGGCCGCGAAGATCGCGCCGCCGCCGAGGATCAGCCAGACCTGGTTGCCTTCCCACACCGGGCCGACGGTATTGATCAGCACGCGCCGCTCGGTGTCGTCGCGGCCGAGGAACGGCAGCAGCATGCACACGCCCAGGTCGAACCCGTCCATGATCGCGAAGCCGATCAGCAGCGTGCCGAGCAGCAGCCACCAGATGAACTTGAGCGTCGCGTAATCAAGCGGCATGCGCCACCTCCGGTTCCTTCGGCGCCGGTCCCTTGCGGATGTATTTCACCAGCAGGAATACATCGATGACCGCCAGCACCGAGTAGAACAGCACGAAGCCGCACAGGCTGACGACGACGCTGCCCGTGGACACGGGCGATACCGCGAGGAACGTGGGCAGCACGCCCTCGATGGCCCAGGGCTGGCGGCCGTGCTCGGCCACGAACCAGCCCACTTCGGCGGCCAGCCACGGCAGCGGCAGGCTCCACAGCGCCAGTCGCAGGAACCAGGGCCGCGATTCGAAGCGTCGCCGCGCGGCGAGGTAGAAGCCGAACGCGAACAGCGCGATGAAATAGAAACCGAGCGCCACCATGACGCGGAACGACCAGAACAGCCAGCCGACCGAGGGCACCGTGTCCCACGCAGCCCGGTCCACCTGCTCGGCCGTCGCCTGCGCCGGGTTCGACACGTATCTGCGCAGCAGCAGCGCGTAGCCCAGGTCGGTGGCGTGCGCCTCGAGCGTGCGCCGTGCCTCGGCATCGCCGGGATGGGCGCGCAGCTGCTGCAGCGCCACGTAGGCCGGGATGCCGTTCTCGATGCGCTGGCG
>JAFEDW010000098.1 GCA_018241455.1 Pseudomonadota bacterium
CGCCGAGGACATCGGCAAGCTGCCCGACACCAGCATCGCCGATTCGATCTCGCGCCTGCCGGGTGTCACGACGCAGCGTGCGCTCGGACACTCCTCTGCCATCACTATCCGCGGTACCGACCCGGCATTCACCAATGGTCTGCTAAACGGGCGTGAGCAGGTTTCCACCGGCGACAACCGCGACATCGAATTCGACCAGTATCCCTCCGAGCTTATCTCGCAGGTCGTGGTCTACAAGACGCCCGATGCGCAGTTGATTGGCCAGGGCCTCGCCGGAACAATCGACCTGCGTACCGTGCGGCCGCTCGAGTACGGCAAGATGGCGTTGGCCGCGAACGTTCGGGCCGAACGCAACTCGGACGCCGACCTCGGCGCAAATTCGAAGCAGAACGGTTCGCGTATCAGCTTTTCCTACATCGACCAGTTTGCCGACAACAAAGTAGGTCTCGCGATTGGTTTCGCCCGGCTCGACTCGCCGCTTGCGACGAAGGGCTTTGGCGCCTATGGACCCTGGCACCCCAACTGCAACGACCCGGGCTGCGACGGCTACAACTTTCACACGACCGTACCGGTTGGCGTTTTCGTCACGAACGGCATGAAAGTGCGCGCCGACATGGGCGACAACAAGCGTACTGGGGCGTTGGCCACGCTTGAGTTCCGCCCCAACGAGAACTACACCGGCACGCTCGACGCGTACTACACGAAGTCTGATACAACCGACGACGCGCGCTCGCTGGAGTGGAACCTCGGCAACTACCCGGCAACGACCAACTATTCCAACCTGGATATCGTCGACAATTCGCTCGTGGGTGCCACCGTCGACAATGTCCGGCCGCTGGTGCGCAACTTCCAGTTCATCACCAACGATACGATCAAGTCGCTGGGCTGGAACAGCACGATGAAATCCGGTCAATGGTCGGTGATGGCCGACCTGTCGTGGTCGCAGGCCGTTCGCGACCAGTGGCAACCGGAGACCAATGCCCAGCTGGGCAACTGCACCGGGGCCGCTTGCTTCGACACCAGCACCTTCGCCTTCAGCACCGACCACATGCCCAGTGCCTCGCTGGGCTACGGCAGTGCCTATTCCGATCCTGCGCAGATCGCGTTCGGCCCGACCATTTACGGCTCGGGCTATGCGAAGAACTTCCACGTGGTCGATACGCTCAAGGCGGCGCGCGTCGATGTGGGTCACGACGGCGTCGGCTGGTTCGACAAATTCGTCGGCGGCGTGAATGTCTCGAAGCGCAACAAAGACAAGCAGGATCACGAAGGCAGCCTGAATGTGGCCGCCAGCTCTACCGGCACCGTCGATCCGCAGTACCTGCTGGCGCCCACCAAATTGGGCTACGCCGGTGTCCCGGACGCGCTGGCCTGGAATGTGCCGGGCGCGATCGCGGCTTACTTCGACCCGTGGGTGCCGGTTCCCATTGTCGGCAATCCCTGGCTGGCCGGGAAGAATTGGTCGGTGGACGAGACGGTCACGACCGCGTCGCTGCGCGGCACCCTCAACCACGACATGGGATCTGGCGTGACCTTGCGCGGCAATGTTGGCCTGCAATTCATTCACACCAGCCAGTCGTCTTCGTCCTGGCGTGCGATCAACGGCGCCGTCGAGCCGTTCACGGAAGGCACCTCATACAACGACGTGCTGCCGCAGATAAACCTGGCGTTCGTGCTGCCCAATGAGAACACGGTGCGCGTGGGCCTGGCGCGCGAGATGGCTCGCCCGCGCCTCGACCAGCTCAAGGCGTCGATCGACGAGGGCATTGCCCAGTCAGGCGTCACCGCGCCTGGCGGCAGCGGCGGCAACCCGCTGCTGAAGCCGTGGCGCGCCGATGCCATCGACTTGTCGTGGGAAAAGTATTTCTCGAAGAAGGGCTATTTTGCTGCGGCGCTGTTCTACAAGAAGCTGAACACCTACATCTTCAATACGACCGAGGTGAATCACGACTTCTCCGACCTGATCGCGCAGCTCGGACCCGGCTACTTCACCGGTCCGGTGCAGTTCACGACCGGCAGCCTGAACACGCCGCTCAATGGCGAAGGCGGCCGGCTGGATGGCATCGAGCTGTCGGCCTCGCTCCCGGGTGACCTGTTGGCCGATGCGGTGCGCGACTTTGGCTTGATCCTGAGCCTGGCGCAGACCGACAGCAACATCGAGGTGTTCGATCCTCCGGGCGGCAGCAATTCGACGATCGCCACGAACGGCCTAGGCACGATTCCGCTGCCAGGCCTGTCAAAGACGGTGTGGAATGCCACCTTCTACTATGAACACGGAGGCTTCTCCGCGCGCGTGGCGACGCGCTCGCGCTCGAAGTACATCGGTGAAATCACGAACTTCTCCAACGACCGCACGTTCCAGTACGTGAAAGGCAACGTGATTACCGACTTCCAGACCGGGTACGAATTCCAGAACGGCTCATGGAAGGGCCTGAGCGTGCTGTTCCAGGTCAACAACCTGACGGACGCGCCGTACGTTGCCTATCAGGCAACCGAGGCTCGCCTGATGGACTACCAGACCTACGGCAAGCAGTTCTTCCTCGGCCTCAACTACAAGCGCTGAGTTCCGCGCCCTGGCGGGCAGTTACCTTAGACTGCCCGCCAGCCGCGCTCATCGCGCCAGCCGCTCGTAGGCGTCGACGTAATGCTGCACCTGGCGGCTCCAGGAGAAATCCTGCGCCATGCCGTTCTGTACCAGCCGGCGCCACGCGCCCTTCTGCTGGTAGAGTTCGAGCGCGGTGGTGATCGCCCACGTGACCGCCGGCACGTTGTAGTCGTTGAACACGATGCCGGTGCCGATGCCGCTGCCGGCATCGAAGTGCTGCACTGAATCGGCGAGGCCACCGGTGCGGCGCACGATCGGCACGGTGCCGTAGCGCAGGCTGTACATCTGGTTCAATCCGCAGGGTTCGTAGCGCGAGGGCATCAGGAACATGTCGCTCGCCGCCTCGATCCAGTGCGCGAGCTCGTCGCTGAAACCACGATGGAACAGCACGCGATCCGGATACTGCCGCGCCAGTCCTGAAAAGAAGGCCTCGTACAACGGTTCGCCCGAACCCAGCACCGCGAGGTTGAAGTCGCGCATCGCCAGCAGCTCCGGCAACGCGCCTTGCAGCAGGTCGACGCCTTTCTGCGTGGCGAGCCGCGTGATCAGTCCGATCAGCGGCCGGCGCTCGCCGCTTTGCAGCTTGCTGCGCGCGAGGAATTCTTCCTTCAGGCCCGCCTTGACGCCGAGCTGGTTGGCGCCGAAATGCCGCGGCAGGTAGGCGTCGTTGCGTGGATCCCAATCCGCATAGTCGACGCCGTTGAGGATGCCGAGCAGCGCGGTGCTGCGCGCGCGCAGCGTGTCATCGAGCCCCGCGCCGTACTCGGCGGTCTGGATCTCGCGCGCGTAGGTCGGGCTTACGGTCGTCAACAGGTCGGCATACAGCAGCCCCAGGCGCATCAGGTTGATGCGGCCGGCGCGCAGGTCATCCTGATGCAGCAGCTCGAGCCCGGCGCCGCCGAGCACTTCGCTGGCCGCGGCCGGGCCGACCACGCCCTGGTAGCCGAGGTTGTGGATCGTGAACACGCTCTTGGTCGCGGCGAACAACTGGTCCCACTTGTAGATCGACTTGAGCCACAGCGGCGCGATGGCCGTGTGCCAGTCATTGCAATGCAGGATCTGCGGTGCGAAACCCATGCGTTGGCAACTCAAGGTCGCGGCGTGCGTGAATAGCAGGTAGCGGCGGTACTCGTCCGGATCGGAGGTGTAGATAGACGGGCCGCCGAACATCGCAGGGCAGTCGATCAGGTACACGAAGGCCTGCGTGCCCGGCACGCGCACGGTTTGCACCGAGAAGCGATAGGCGCGCGGGCCGATCGTCAGCGGTACATCCTGCAGGAAATCGACCGGGTAGATTTCGTGGCCGGCGCGCTTGATCGCGCCGTGGCCCGGCAGAAACAAGCGGATGTCGTGGCCGGCCGCGTGCAGGTACTTGACCAGCGCTCCCGAGACGTCGGCGAGGCCGCCGGCTTTCGCGAACGGCGTCATCTCGGCGGTCAGGAAACAGATGCGCAGCGGCATGCCGGGCAGTGTACTTGACGTATGATTCGCTCATGCGTCGCCTCGCCGTGTTCCTCGCGTTGATTGCCCTGCTGGCGGTATCGCTGGCGATCGCCTGGGTCGCCACCGGCGCGCCGGCGTGGTGCCACATGCTGGGCTGGTGTGCCAGCGCGGCGTTGTCGTAACATATTGATTGTGAACAAATAAAATACCAACCCGGCCCGGCGTTGCCCGCCGCGGACTGGTAGAATTGGATATGTCCGCGACTCCGTACCAACAACTCGAACAGGAATGGCGGCGGCTCCACGCGTTCCGCGGTGCGCTCTCGCTGCTGCGCTGGGACGCGGCGGTCATGATGCCGCGCGGCAGCGCCGAGCTGCGCGGCGAGCAGGTCGCGGCGCTCGAGACCGAGTACCACGCGCTGCTGACGACGCCGAAGGTCACGCGATTGCTCGATCGGGCGCAGGCGGATGTGCGCGGCCTGGAAGACTGGCAGGTCTCCAACCTGCGCGAGATGCGCCGCCAGCGCGACCACGCGATCGCGACGCCGGTGACGCTGATCTCGCGGCTGGCGCGCGCCACGGCGATCGCCGAGAGCCAGTGGCTGGCCGCGCGCCGCGACAACAACTTCGCGCTGTTCGCGCCGCACCTCGAGGAGGTGTTGCTGCTGGTGCGCGACAAGGCGGCGCTGCTCGGGCAGGCGCTGAACCTGCCGCCGTACGACGCGCTGTGCGACCAGTTCAGCCCCGGTGTCGGCACTGCCGACATCGACGCGATCTTCAAGGCGCTGTCGCGCCGCCTGCCCAGCATGATCACCGAGGCATTGGAAAAGCAGGCTTCGCAGCAGCTGCTGCCGATCACCGGCCGCTTCGGTGTCGCCAAGCAGCGGAGCCTGGTGGTCGAGGTCATGAAGGCGGTCGGTTTTCCGTTCGACCAGGGGCGGCTCGATGAGAGCGAGCATCCGTTCACCGAGGGAGTGATCGGCGATATCCGCATCACGACGCGCTACGACGCGGCTGATCCGTTTGCCGGATTGCTCGGCGCGCTGCACGAAACCGGGCACGCGATGTACGACCTCGGCATGCCGAAGGAATGGCGCGACCAGCCGGTGGGGCGCGATCGCGGCATGGCGCTCGAGGAAAGCCAGTCGCTGCTGCTGGAGATGATCATCGGCCGCAGCGCGCCGTTCCTGCGCTACCTGCAGCCGCTGCTGCAGAAGCACTACGGCGCGACCGGCCCGGAGTGGGAATTCGACAACCTGCATCGCACGCTGGTGCGCGTGCGCCGCAGCCTGATCCGCGTCGATGCCGACGAAATGAGCTATTCGCTGCACATCATGCAGCGCTACGACATCGAGAAGCAGCTGCTGGCCGGCAAGCTCGCGGTGCGCGACCTGCCCGAGGCCTGGAATGCCGGCATGGAGCAGCGCTTTGGCGCGCGGCCTTCCGGCACCGCCGACGGCTGCCTGCAGGACATGCACTGGGCACTCGGTTCGTTCGGCTATTTCCCTTCGTATGCGCTCGGCATGGTGATCGCCGCGCAGTTGTGGGAGGCGATGCGCACCGAGCTGTCCGAGCTCGAGGCGCAGATCGCACGCGGCGAGTTCGCGCCGGTGTTCGGCTGGCTGCGCGACAACATGCACGGCTACGGCGCCAAGCTCCCGATCAAGGAGCTGATCAAGCAGGCCAGCGGCCAGGCCTTGAGCGCCAACGCGCTGCTGCGCTACCTGCAGGGCAAGTACCTGGCGGAGAATCCTTGAACGCGGCGGTGGCCGAGGCTGCCGCGCCGCCTGCGGCGCGCGAGTCGGCCACGCTGCGCAAGCTCGGCGCCGCGTTGCGGGGCCTGGCCGGCAAGGCGATCGACGACTACCGCATGATCGAGCCGGGCGACAGGGTCTGCGTCTGCCTGTCGGGCGGCAAGGATTCCTACACGCTGCTCGACCTGCTGCTCTCGCTCCAGCGCAGCGCCCCGGTCGAGTTCGAACTGATCGCCGTCAACCTCGACCAGAAACAGCCCGGATTCCCGGCGCACGTGCTGCCGGATTACCTGCGCGCGCGCGGCGTGCCGTTCCACATCATCGAGCAGGACACCTACAGCGTCGTCAAGCGCCTGATCCCGGAAGGTCGCACGATGTGCTCGCTGTGTTCGCGCCTGCGGCGCGGCGCGCTGTACCGCTACGCCAGCGAGCACGGCATCAGCAAGATCGCGCTCGGGCATCACCGCGACGACATCGTCGAGACGCTGTTCCTGAACCTGTTCCACGGCGGCCGGCTCAAGGCGATGGCGCCGAAGTTCCGTTCGGACGACGGCCGGCACGTCGTGATCCGCCCGCTCGCCTACATCGCGGAGCGCGACATTGCGCGTTACGCGCGCGGCCGCGCCTTTCCGTTGATTCCCTGCGACCTGTGCGGCTCGCAGCAGCACCTGCAGCGCGCGGCGATCAAGCGCATGCTCGGCGCCTGGGAGCGCGAGCACCCGGGACGCACCGAGGCGATCTTTTCGGCGCTGCGCAACGTCGAGCCGGCGCACCTGGCGGACACCAGGCTGTTCGATTTTGCCGCGCTCCGGCCGGCGAACGATGCGGATCCGGAAGGCTGAGATTCGATGGATCGCCCGCTGCCCAACAGCTACTGGGTCGTACCCGGGAGGCTGCTGGCGGGTGAGTATCCGGCGGGCCGCGACAAGCAGCTGGGCGATGCCGGCCGCGCACGCGTGCGCGACCTGCTGGCTGTCGGCATCAGCTGCTTCGTCGACCTGACGGAGGAGGGCGAGTGCCCGCCGTATCAACTGCTGTTGCCGCCGACCGTGACCTACCTGCGCCGCTCGATCCGCGACCAGCGCGTGCCGCGGCGGCCGGCGCAGATGCGCCGCATCCTCGATGAAATCACCGATGTCATGACGGCGGGCGGCAACATCTACCTGCATTGCCGCGCCGGCATCGGCCGCACCGGCACGGTGGCCGGCTGTTTCCTGGTCGAGCAGGGCAACGAAGGTGACGTGGCGCTGCGTGAACTCAACGTGCTGTGGACACAGCAGTGCGCGCGCGCACCGCTGTGGCCGATGATCCCGCAGACGCCGGAGCAGGCCGAATACATCCGCCAGTGGACCCCGCGAGTGGTGCGCCGCCGCCGTGCCGCGGCGAAGCCGCCGGCCGCGACAGCGGCCGATGTCGTTGCGGTGGCCGCGGCTGCCGGCGCCGACAGCGCGGCGCCGGAGAGTGCGGCGGCGCACATATCCGACGCCGAGCTCGAGCCGGTGCGGGGCCTGCGCGAACGCTTCCAGGGCGCGATGCTGGGACTGGCCGCCGGCGATGCGCTCGCGGCCGCGACGCAATATCGCCGTGCCGGCAGCTTCGCGCCGGTGGGCGACATGCTCGGCGGCGGTACCTTCGACCTGCCGCGCGGCGCG
>JAFEDW010000099.1 GCA_018241455.1 Pseudomonadota bacterium
GCGAGCGCGAACTCGAGCAGCTGCCGCGGCAGGTCATCGCCGGCATCGGCACGCTGCCCGACACGCTGCAGGCCGTCGAAGGCGTGCTGCAGTTCTACATGCCGATGGCCGCGGCGCAGAAGACCGGTTGGTTCTACGACCAGGTCGCCAACCGCGAGTTGCTGCGGCGGCTGATGTGGCCGGGCGCGCGCGTGCTCGACATCTGCAGCTACGGCGGCGCGTGGGCGATCACCGCGATGCGCTGCGGCGCACGCGAGGCGCTGTGCGTCGACTCATCCGAGGCGGCGCTGGCGGTGGCCGAGAGCAATGCGGTCGCCAACGGCGTCAGCGTGAAGACGCGGCGGGGCGATGCCTTCGAGGCGCTCGACGCGCTGCAGCGCGAGGGCGAGCGTTTCGATGTCGTGGTGCTCGATCCGCCGGCGTTCATCAAGCGGCGCAAGGACCAGCCGCGCGGGGAGGCGGCCTACCGCAAGCTCAACCAGCTGGCGATGCGGCTGCTGGAGCGCGATGCGCTGCTGGTGAGTTGTTCCTGCTCGTTCCACCTCGCCGCCGACGAGCTGGCGGGGCTGATCCAGGCGGCGGCGCGACATAACAGCCGCTTCGTGCAGGTGCTGGCCGCGGGCGGCCAGTCGCCCGACCATCCGGTGCATCCGGCGATCCCGGAAACCCGCTACCTGAAGGCTTTTTTCTGCCGGGTTACGCGTGCCTAGCCGTCGGATCGTCCGCTTCGCGGTAGAATCGCGCCCCCGATGCTGACCTACCCGCATATCAACCCGATCGCGCTCGAGCTCGGCCCGCTGCGCATCCACTGGTACGGCATCATGTACCTGGTGGCCTTCACCGCCGCGTGGTGGCTGGCGCGCCGGCGCGCGGCCGATCCGCGCTCGACGTGGAACGCGCGCGACGTCGACGATTTCATCTTCTACGCGATGCTCGGCACGATCGTCGGCGGGCGGGTCGGCTATGTGCTGTTCTACGGCGAAGCGATGTGGCGCGCCGATCCGTGGTATCCGATCAAGCTGTGGGAAGGCGGCATGTCCTTCCACGGCGGGTTCCTCGGCGTGCTCACCGCGATCGCGATCTTCGCGCGCGCCCGCGGGCGGCGCATCTGGGACGTGTTCGATTTCACCGCGGCGCTACCGGGGCTGGGCATCTTCGCGGTGCGCATCGGCAACTTCATCAACGGCGAATTGTGGGGCCGGCCCACCGACGGCTGGTGGGGCATGCGCGTCGCCGATTCGCCGGGCGGGCCGCTGATCGCGCGCCACCCTTCGCAGCTGTATGAGGCGGGGCTCGAAGGCGTGCTGCTGTTCACCATCCTGTGGCTGTACACGCGCCAGCCGCGCTGGCGCTACATGCCCTCGGCGCTGTTCCTGCTGTGCTATTCGCTGGCGCGCATCAGCGTGGAATTCGTGCGCGTGCCCGATGTGCAGCTCGGCTACTTCGCCGGCGACTGGCTGACGATGGGCCAGATTTTGTCGTTCCCGATGCTGCTCGCCGGCATCGTACTGCTGGTGCTGGCGCGCCGCTGGCAGCAATCGTCCGGCAATTTCAAGGCCGTGGCATGAAGGCCTACCTCGAGCTGCTGCGCCAGGTGCGCACGCGCGGCGCCGCGAAGGGCGACCGCACCGGCACCGGCACGCGCGCGCTGTTCGGCTACCAGATGCGCTTCGACCTGGGCGCAGGTTTCCCGCTGGTGACGACCAAGAAGATCCACCTGCCCTCGGTGGTGCACGAGCTGCTGTGGTTCCTGCGCGGCGACACGAATACGGGCTACCTGCGCGAGCACGGCGTGCGCATCTGGGATGAATGGGCCGATGCGCGCGGCGAACTCGGCCCGGTCTACGGCCACCAGTGGCGCAGCTGGGGTGCCGCCGACGGCCGGCAGATCGACCAGATCAGCGAGGCGCTGCGATTGTTGCGCAGCAATCCCGATTCGCGCCGCATCATCGTCAGCGCGTGGAACGTCGGCGAGCTGGAGGCGATGGCGCTGCAGCCCTGCCATGCGCTGTTCCAGTTCTTCGTCGCCGACGGGCGGCTGTCGTGCCAGCTCTACCAGCGCAGCGCCGACGTGTTCCTGGGCGTGCCGTTCAACATCGCCTCCTACGCGCTGCTGACGCACATGTTCGCGCAGCAGTGCGACCTGCAGCCGGGCGAATTCATCTGGACCGGCGGCGACTGCCACCTGTACGTGAACCATTTCGAGCAGGCCGACCTGCAGCTCGCGCGCGCACCGTTCCCGGCACCAAGGCTGGCGTTGCGGCGCGCGGCCAGCCTGTTCGACTATCGCTACGAGGACATCGAGTTCGTGGACTACCAGCATCACCCGGCGATCAAGGCGCCGATCGCCGTATGAGCACCGCGCGCAAGCCCATGTTCAAGGTGCGACGGTCACGCGTGCATGGCCTCGGCGTATTCGCCACGCGCCGCATCCGCAAGGGCACGCGCATCGTCGAATACCTCGGCGAGCGCATTTCACACCGCGAGGCCAACCGGCGCTTCGCGCGCAAGGCGGCCGACGACAACCACACCTTCCTGTATTCGGTCGACCGCGGCGTGGTCATCGATGCCGGCGTCAATGGCAACGACGCGCGCTTCATCAACCACGGCTGCGATCCGAATTGCGAATCGGTCACCGAGGACCGCCGCATATTCATCGATGCGATCGCGACCATCCAGCCCGGCGAAGAGCTGAAGTACGACTATTCGATCCGCCGCGACAAGGACGACCCGGCGAACATCGACGCGATCTACGCCTGCCGCTGCGGCGGCGAGGGCTGCCGCGGCACGATGCTGTGGCCGCCGAAGCGGCCGAAGCGCAGGTCAGGCAAGCGCCGATGAACCGCAAGCGCTTGTCGATGGGCGCCACGCTGGGCGCGATCGGCGTCGTGTACGGCGACATCGGCACGAGCCCGCTGTACGCGCTGGAACAATCGCTCAACGCCACCGGCGACGGTCCGTATGCGCCGGCCGCAGTGCTGGGCGTGCTGTCGCTGATGTTCTGGAGCCTGCTGGTCGTCGTCACGCTGAAATACGTCGTGCTGATCATGCGCGCCGACAACGAAGGCGAGGGCGGCATCCTGTCGCTGTTCGCACTGGTGCAGCGCAAGCTCGAAGAAGTGCCGCGCTGGGGCCGCGCGCTCATCGCCTTGGCGGTCATGGGCGCGGCGCTGTTCTATTGCGATGCGCTGATCACACCGGCGATATCGGTGCTCGGCGCCGTCGAAGGCCTCGAACTGCTGAATCCGGGCATGACCCGCGCCGTCGTGCCGGTCACGCTGGCGATCATCGTGCTGCTGTTCGCGATCCAGCATCGCGGCACGGAGCGCGTCGGCCGGTTGTTCGCGCCGATCATGTTCCTGTGGTTCGCGGTGCTGGCCTACACGGGCGCCGTGGCGATCGTACGCAACCCGCAGGTGCTGGCGGCAGTCAATCCGTACTACGGCATCAACCTGCTGCTGCATCACCAGGCGGTATCGCTGGTGATCCTCGGCGCCGTGTTCCTGACCGTGACCGGCGGCGAGGCGCTGTACGCCGACATGGGCTCGTTCGGCAAGGGTCCGGTGCGGCTCGCCTGGTTCGGGCTGGTCTGGCCGGCACTGCTGTTGAGCTACTTCGGGCAGGGCGCGCTGGTCCTGGCCGACGCCTCGGCCGCGCACAAGCCGCTGTTCGCGCTGGTGCCGGTGGCCGTATTGCCGTGGATGGTGCTGCTGGCGACGCTGGCCGCGATCATCGCCTCGCAGGCGACCATAACCGGCGCGTTCTCGGTCACGCGGCAGGCCGTGCAACTCGACCTGTTGCCGCGCTTGCGCATCCTGCAGACCTCGGCGCACGAGCACGGCCATGTGTTCGTGCCGATCGTCAACACGCTGGTGTTCGTCGCGGTGTGCGTGTTCGTCATCGGCTTCGGTTCCTCCGACGCGCTCGGCAGCGCCTACGGCGCGGCCGTTTCCGGCACGATGGGCGTCACGACCATCCTTGGCATGGTGCTCGCGGCCTCGCGCTGGCAATGGTCGACCTGGCGCGTCGCGTTGTCATTCGGGCCGTTGTTCGTCGTCGACGCGATCTATACGGCAGCCAACCTGGCCAAGTTCATGCAGGGCGCATGGGTGCCGCTGCTGTTTGCGACGTTGCTGTTCGCGGTGTTCATGACCTGGCGTTCCGGGCGCCGGTTGATGCGTGCCGCGCTGCGTGAACTGGCGGTGCCGCTGAAGGAACTGCCGGGGCTGCTGCAGCGGGCCACGCGCGTGCCGGGCACCGCCGTGTTCCTGGTCAGCGAGCCGCGTTTCGTGCCGACCGCGTTCCTGCGCAACCTCGAGCACAATCACGTCGCCCACGAGCGCATCGTGTTCCTCAACATGGAATTCGTGCGCACGCCGCGCCAGGATCCGAACGATCGCGTGCGTATCGAGTCGCTCCAGCCCGATGTGCTGGTGGTCACGGCCCGCTTCGGCTTCATGGAAACCCCGGATGTGAGCGCCGCGCTCAAGCAATGCCGCGTGCGCGGCCTCAAGCTGTTCGGACAGGACTGCTCGTTCTTCCTCGGCTGGCACCTGGTGCGGCCGCGTCCGCGCGGCGGCTATGAGGGCGCACGCCGCCGGCTGTTTGCCTGGATGCAACGGCGCAGCACGCAGGCGGCGGAATTCTTCCGCATGCCCGAGAAGCGCGTGATCGTGCTGGCCACGCAAGTTGAGTTGTGAGGCCAGTCATGAATGTCCTCGCAAAGGTCGAGCTTTGAAGCTGACGATCGTCGCGGCGCTCGCCGCCAACGGCGTGATCGGGCGCGCCGGCGCCCTTCCCTGGCACCTGCCCGATGACCTGCGGCGCTTCAAGTCGCTGACGCTCGGCCGGCCCGTGCTGATGGGCCGGCGCACCTTCTAGTCCATCGGCCGGCCGTTGCCCGGGCGGCGAAACCTGGTGCTGACGCACGGCGGCGCGACGCTGCCAGCCGGCGTGGAGCGCGTCGACAGCGTGCCGGCAGCGCTTGCACTGTGCGCATCGATGCCGGAAGTGTGCGTGATCGGCGGCGCCGAGGTCTACCGCCAGACGCTGCCGCATGCGACGCACCTGGAATTGACGCGCGTACATACGACGCTGGATGGCGACGTGTATTTTCCGCCGCTGCGAGCGGCGGAGTGGCGCGAGCGGGAGCGCATCGAGCACGCCGTCGACGACCGGCACGCGTGGCCGATGAGCTTCGTGTCGATGGAGCGGGCCTGAACGGGCGCAGTTCCGCGCCTCACCCGGGGCTGCTCAGAGTGCGGCATCCGCCAGCAGCTTTGTCGCCAGCGCCGAATCGGCGCCGGCTCCCGCCGCCAGCAAGGCGTCGAGCACGCCGTCCTGCCGCGCGCCGCGGCGCTGCGCTTCCGCATACGGAATCTCGGCGTGGAACATCACCATCGAGTAGCGCGGGATGAACCGACCGGGAAAGCGCTGTTCGAGATCGAGCGCCAGTTGCTTGCGCGCGGCGAAGTCCGGCGCCAGCACGGTGGCGCGCATCTCGCGGTAGTTCTCGATCGCCATCGCTGCGATCGCGTCGGTATCCGGTCGGCGCTGGCGTTCGAACTGCACGCAGGCCGACGGTTCATCGCGGCCGCCGGCGAGCAGGTCCGCCAGCAACACGCAGTCCTCGAAGCCGCAGTTCAGGCCCTGGCCGTGGAACGGCACGATCGCGTGCGCGGCGTCGCCGACCAGCAGCACGCGCCGCGCGTGCCAGGGCCAGCAATACAGCGTGCCGAGCTTGCCCTGCGGGTGCGCGGCGAATTGCGCGTCGAAATCCGGAATCAATGCCAGCGCATCGGGAAACTCGCGCGCGAAGAAGGCACGCACCGCCGCGCGGTCGATGAGCGTCTCGAAACTGTCGCGACCCCGGGCCGGCAAGAACAACGTGGCCGTGAACGAACGATCCGGATTCGGCAGTGCGATCAGCATGAACTCGCCGCGCGGCCAGATGTGCAGCGCGTGTGGTGCGAGCGGCCAGTCGCCGGTCGGCGTTGCCGGAACATGGAGTTCCTTGTAGTCGTGCGCGAGCGGCTCCTCGGTCGCACGCAGCGTGCCGCGCTGCTGCAGCGCTTGGCGCAACGCCGAGCCAGCGCCATCGGCGCCGATCACCAGCGCGGCGGGATCGTCCGCGTGCTGGGCGCCGGCGCCATCGACCCAGCTGACGCGACCGCTGTCCGGCTCGACGTCGATGGCACGACGATCGAACTCCAGTTCGATCAGCGCTACGCGGGCCGCCGCCTCGATCAATGCCGTGTTGAGCCGCGCGCGGTCGACCGCATGGATCTGTTCTTCCTGCCGCAGCCCGTACGGAAGCAGCGGACCGCGGCCATCGCGGTCATGGAGCTGGCGGCCGCGCATCGCGACCAGTTCGGGTTGCACCCGTTCGAGCACGCCGGCGCGCGCGAGCGCGGCCAGTCCGCGGGCGGCGAGCGCCAGGTTGATCGAGCGGCCGCGTTCGGCCGGGGCGCTGCGTGGATCCGCGCGCCGCTCCAGCACACGCACGCGCCGGCCATCGGCGGCCAGCAACAGTGCCAGCAAGGTGCCGACCGGTCCGGCGCCGACGATCGTTACGGCGGCCGCGCCGCGCGAACGGGCACTCATGGCGCGGGCGGCCCGGATTCCCGGATCGCGGCCGCCAGTCCATCCGCCGCCCGCCAGGCATCGATGAAGCGGTTGTACAGCGGCACGGGCGCGAGCCGGATCGTGTCGGGCTCGCGCCAGTCACCGACGACACCGCGTTGCCCGAGCGCGGCGTGCACGCGCCGTGCGCGCTCGCTGCCGCCGCGCACGCGGATCGACAGCTGCGCGCCGCGCTGTGCGGGATCGGCGGGCGTGATGATCTCGATGGCCTCGCCGCAGGCGTTGCGCAACGCGCGCTCCAGGAAAGCCGTGAGCGCCTGCGACTTGGCGTGCAGGCGCGCAGCCCCGCCTTCCGCGAACAGCTCGAACGAGGCGAGCAGCGGGGCGGCCGACAGCACCGGCGGATTGCTCAGTTGCCAACCCGCGGCGCCCGGCGTGAGCTCGAACGCGCTGCCCATGCGAAAGCGCGTCGCCGGATCGCTCCCCCACCATCCGGCGAGCCGCGGCAGGCTTTCGGCCTTCGCGTGGCGGGCGTGCACGAAGGCGCCGCCGATCGCGCCCGGGCCGCCGTTCAGGTACTTGTAACTGCACCAGGCCGCGAAATCGGCGCCGCTGTCATGCAGCGCCAGCGGCACGTTGCCGATCGAGTGCGCGAGATCGAAGCCAACCACGCTGCCAATTCGGTGGGCACTGTCGACGATGCGTGTGATGTCGAAAGCCTGCCCCGTTCGGTACTGCACGCCGGGCCAGAGCACCAGCGCGAGCGAATCGCCCGCGGCGGCGATGCGCGCCTCGATGTCTTCCATGCGCAGTAGTTCTTCGCCCGCGCGCGGCGCCAGC
>JAFEDW010000009.1 GCA_018241455.1 Pseudomonadota bacterium
CGCGCCGCCAGCATCGCGGCCGCCACGGTCAGGTCTTCGCGGTTCGTGATCTTGATGTTGCCGTCGGCCGCTTCGACCAGCACCGCCGCGGCTCCCTGCCACTCCATCGCCTGCGCCTCATCGGTCGGTGTCCGCCCGGCGGCGCGCGCGGCGCGCAACGCCTCCTCGAGTGCCCGGCGCCGGAACATCTGCGGCGTCAGCGCGCGCCACAGACCGGCGCGATCGACCGTGCCCTCGCAGTGATGATCGGCGGTGGCGCGCTTGAGCGTGTCGGTGACCGGCGCGGCCAGCACGGCGCCATGCGCTTGCGTTGCACCGACACGCAGCAGTTGCTCGAGATCGCGCGCGCTCAGGCAGGGACGCGCGGCATCGTGTACCAGCACCCAATCGGTTTCCGCGGCGGCGCCCTGGCCGGCCAGCGCCGCCAGTCCGTTCAGCACCGAATCGGCCCGTTCCGCGCCGCCGGCGACGGTCAGCACCTTGGCCGGCAAGCGCGCGCGCAAGCCCTGGTCCGCGAGCGCCCGCGCATCCAGCACGAGTGCAATGGCGACGCAGCGCCGGTCGGACAGGAACGGCTGCAGGGCCACTTCGAGCACGGTGCTGGCCGCCAGCGGCCAATGCTGCTTCGGCAGCGCGCCGCCAAAGCGCCGTCCGGCGCCCGCAGCCGGCAACACGACCCAGTAGCGCATGTGGCTGGCCGGCGGCGCGCGCGGAGGGCGGCTCAGCGCGAGGCCGTGTGCGTGGCAGGGCCGGACGCCGGCATCGGCGCCACCGGCGCGATGCCGCCCGCCTCCGTGCCCGGTGCCGTCGGCGCGGCGGATGCGCCCGTCGCCACCTGGAAGAAGGTCTCGTTGCGGCCGATCATCCCCAGGTCGGTGCGCGCGCGTTCTTCGAGCGCGGCGTAACCCTGCTTCAGGTCGCGTACTTCGGCGGCGAGTTGGCGATTGCGCTCCGACAGGCGCTGGTTCTCGGCTTCCTGGCCGGCCACCGCCGTGCGCAGGCGCAGCACCTCGCCGATGCCATCGCCGGAGAACCAGATGCGGTACTGCAGCAACAGCAGCGCACCGACCAGCGCGGCGGCAAACCATTTCACGGCACGGAACTCATGCGCGGATCATACCCTCCTGGAGCGATCATACCCTGACCGGAAAGGCCTCGCGGCCGGCGTATTTCGCCTGCGGCCCGAGCGCTTCCTCGATGCGCAGCAGCTGGTTGTATTTCGCCACGCGGTCGGACCGTGACATCGAGCCGGTCTTGATCTGCGTCGCCGCGGTCGCGACCGCGATGTCGGCGATCGTGCAATCCTCGGTCTCGCCCGAGCGGTGCGAGACGACCGCGGCGTAGTGCGCCTGGTCCGCCATGTCGATTGCGGCCAGCGTTTCGCTCAGCGTGCCAATCTGGTTCGGCTTGATGAGGATCGCATTCGCGATGCCGCGCGAGATGCCCTCCGAAAGAATCTTCGTGTTCGTGACGAACAGGTCATCGCCGACCAGCTGGAGCTTGCGGCCCAGTTCGGCGGTCAGGTGCGACCAGCCGGCCCAGTCGGATTCGCCCATGCCGTCCTCGATCGTGATGATCGGATAGCGCGCGGCGAGGTCAGCGAGGTAGCGGCTGAATTCGGCCGACGAGAAACTGCGGTGCTCGGCGGCGAACTCGTACTTGCCGTCGCGGAAGAACTCGGAGCTGGCGACATCGAGCCCCAGGTAAATGTCTTTGCCGGGCTTGTAGCCGGCCTGCTCGATCGCCTGCATGATGGTCTGCAAGGCCACCTCGTTCGATGCCAGGTCGGGCGCGAACCCGCCCTCGTCGCCGACCGCCGTGCTGAGGCCCTTCTCGTTCAGGATCTTCTTGAGCGTGTGGAAGATCTCGGCGCCGTAACGCAACGCCTCGCGCAAAGACGGCGCGCCGACCGGCAGGATCATGAATTCCTGTATGTCGAGGCTGTTGTTGGCGTGCGCGCCGCCGTTGATGATGTTCATCATCGGCACCGGCAGCACCGGAGCGCGCTTGCCGCCCAGGTAACGGTACAGTGGCTGGCCGGCTTCGCGCGCCGCGGCGTGCGCATTGGCGAGCGAGACCGCCAGCAACGCGTTGGCGCCGAGGCGCCCCTTAGTGTCGGTGCCGTCGAGTTCGATCATGCAGGCATCGAGGCCGGCCTGGTCCTCGGCCTCGCGGCCGACCACGGCCGCGCGCAGCACCGTGTTGACGTTCTTGACCGCCTTCTGCACGCCCTTGCCGCCATAGCGCTTCTTGTCGCCGTCGCGCAGCTCGACCGCCTCGCGCGAGCCGGTCGAGGCGCCGGAGGGCACCGCCGCGCGGCCCTGTGCACCGCTGACCAGCGTGACTTCCGCTTCGACGGTCGGATTGCCGCGCGAGTCGATGATTTCGCGGCCGAGTACTTCGGCGATACGGGTCATAGTGAACTTTCCTCGAACGGTCGGGATTTGGCGGCGCGGTCGAGCTGCTGGAGCGTTTCCAGCAGGCTGGCCATGCGCGGCAACGGCCAGGCGTTAGGACCGTCGGACAGCGCCTGCTCCGGCCGTGGATGGGTCTCCATGAATACGCCGGCGACGCCCGCCGCGACCGCGGCGCGTGCCAGCACCGGCACGAATTCGCGCTGTCCGCCCGACACGCCCGCGCCGGCGCCCGGCAGTTGCACCGAATGCGTGGCGTCGAACACCACCGGGCAGCCCGTGGCGCGCATGATCGACAGCGCGCGCATGTCGGTGATCAGGTTGTTGTAGCCGAAGCTGAAGCCGCGCTCACACACCATGATCGCATCGTTCCCGGTGGAGCGCGCCTTGTCGACCACCTGCTGCATTTCCCACGGCGAGAGGAACTGGCCTTTCTTGATGTTGACCGGCTTGCCCGCGCCCGCGACGGCACGGATGAAATTCGTCTGGCGGCACAGGAACGCCGGCGTCTGCAGCACATCGACGACGCTCGCCACTTCCTCGACCGGCGTGTCCTCGTGCACGTCGGTCAACACCGGCACCTTGAACTTGCTGCGCACGTCGGCCAGCACCTTCAGGCCCGCCTCGATCCCGGGCCCGCGAAAGCTCCTGGCGGACGAGCGGTTGGCCTTGTCGAACGAGGCCTTGAAGATGTACGGCATCGCGAGTTTCGCCGTGATCTCGCACATCTGCCCGGCCACTTCCTCGACCAGCGCGGCGGATTCGATGACGCAGGGCCCGGCGATCAGGAACAGCGGCCGGTCGATGCCGACTTCGAAGCCGGCCAGCTTCATGCGCTGGCGGCGGCCGGGAGCTGGGCGGCGCGGCAGGCGCGCGCGGCGCGCACGAAACCGCTGAACAGCGGGTGACCGTCGCGCGGCGTCGAGGTGAACTCCGGATGGAACTGCGTGGCCACGAACCAGGGGTGCGAGGGCAGCTCGATGATCTCGACCAGCTCGTCGTGCGACAAGCCCGAGAACACCAGCCCGGCGCGCTTGAACGCATCCATGAAGGTGTTGTTGAACTCGTAGCGGTGCCGGTGCCGCTCCATGATCTCATCGCGCCCGTACAGTTCGCGCGCGACCGAGCCCGCGGCGAGCCGCACCGCCTGCGCACCGAGCCGCATGCTGCCGCCGAGCCCCGACCCTTCGTCGCGCTGCTGCGTGCCGCGCGCCTGGTCCTGCCACTCGGTGATCAGGCCGATGACCGGATGCGTCGTGGCGCGGTTGAACTCGGTACTGTGTGCATCAGCGTATCCCAAGACATGGCGCGCGTATTCGATGATCGCCAGCTGCATGCCGAGGCAGATGCCCAGGTACGGGATGCGCTGCTCGCGCGCGTAGCGCACCGCCTGGATCTTGCCCTCGATGCCGCGCTCGCCGAAACCGCCGGGCACGAGGATCGCATCCATGCCGGCCAGCGCGCCGACGCCGTCGCGCTCGATGTCGGTCGATTCGACGTAGTGCACCTTGACGCGCGTGCGCGTCTTCAGGCCCGCGTGCATCAGCGCCTCGTTCAGCGAAATGTAGGAATCGCGGATCTGCACGTACTTGCCGACCATCGCGATGTCGACCTGGCCGTCGGTGTTGATACGCGCGTTGACCACCTGGCGCCACTCGCCTAGGTCGGCCGGCGGCGCGTCGATACGGAGCTTGTCGACGACGATGTCGTCGAGCCCTTGCTCGTGCAGCAGCAGCGGGATCTTGTAGATGTCGTCGGCGTCGATCGCCGAGATCACCGCGCGCTCCTCGACGTTGGTGAACAGCGCGATCTTGCGGCGCTGCTCGTCCGGCAGCATCGCCTGGCAGCGGCACAGCAGGATGTCGGGCTGGATGCCGATCGAGCGCAGCTCCTTGACCGAATGCTGCGTCGGCTTGGTCTTGATCTCGTGCGAACCGCCGACCACCGGCACCAGCGTCAGGTGCATGTAGACCACATGGTTGCGGCCCAGCTCGACGCCGAGCTGGCGGATCGCCTCGAGGAACGGGAGCGATTCGATGTCGCCGACCGTGCCGCCGATCTCGACCATGCACACGTCGGCATCCCCGGCGCCGAGGCGGATGCTGCGCTTGATTTCATCGGTGATGTGCGGGATCACCTGCACCGTGGCGCCGAGGTAGTCGCCGCGCCGTTCCTTCGCGATGACCCGCTCGTAGATGCGGCCGGTGGTGAAATTGCTGTGCCGGCCGGTCGTGCAGCGCACGAAGCGCTCGTAGTGGCCCAGGTCGAGGTCGGTCTCGGTGCCGTCGGCGGTGACGAACACTTCGCCGTGCTGGAACGGGCTCATCGTGCCCGGATCCACGTTGATGTACGGATCGAGCTTGACCATCGCCACCTTGAGGCCGCGCGCCTCGAGATTCGCGCCGAGCGAGGCGGCAGCAATACCCTTCCCCAAAGAGGAAACGACGCCGCCGGTGACGAATACGAATCGGGTCATCTTAGGGATTCCGCCGTTTGTGCTGTCAGCGGTTCCAGTGCGGAACCGGGAACTGACGACGGGCAAACAGACTAACAAATCCGCTCCGCCGTCTCAAATAATTGCCCCGGATCAGCCGCCCCGGCCCGGCCGCGCGCCCGGTTCCGCGACCGCCGGCGCGCCGTCTGTCATTTCGGCAAGCGCGTGCAGCCGATCGCCCTGCCGGCGCACCAGGGCACCCGGCCAACGCACGAAGGGATGTGCATCGTGCCGCGCACGCAGCAGCGGCCCAGCAACCTCCAGCAGGCGCCGCTGGTCGGGCATCGGCAGCCCGTGCAGCTGCAGCCAGCGTCGCAGCACGTTGCGGCGCTCCGCGGGTTCGAGGCGGCGCAGTACCGTCACGCGCAGCGCGCTGCCATCGACCGCATCCTGCAGCAGCGCGTCGGCGCGCGCTGCCAGCAAGAGTTGCGCCTCGGCTGCCAGCGCCGCGCTGCGGCTCAGCGTGGTGCCCAGGCCCGGCCAGCGCTCGCGCAGTAACGGCAGGATCTTCAATCGCAGGAAATTGCGGGCGTAGCGCTCGTCGGCATTGCTCGGATCCTCGATCCACTGGAGCCGGCATCTTGCCAGGTAGGCCAGCAGTTGCGTGCGCGGCACCGACAGCAGCGGACGTAACAACATGCCGCTGCGTGCCGGGCTGGCAGCAAGTCCGGCCACGCCGGCACCGCGCAGCAACTGCAGCAGGAGCGATTCCACCTGGTCGTCCTGGTGCTGGGCCAGCACCAGCCATTCACCCGTGCGCAGGCGAGCCTGCAGCGCCCCGTACCGCACGACGCGCGCGGCAGCCTCCGGGGAGTCGCCGCGCCGTACCGCGACTGGCGCGTCAATCACCTGGCATGGCACGCGCAGCCGCCGCGCCGCTGCGCGCGCGCTGCGTGCCATCGCGTCCGCGGCCGGCTGCAGGCGGTGATTGACGTGCAGCGCACGCACGGCAAGCCGGTGGCGCGCGCGCAAGCCCGTCAGCGCCGCGAGCAGCGCCGTGGAATCGGCGCCGCCCGAATAGGCCACGCAGAAGCGCTGGCCGCGCAACGGGCCGATGAGTTCCCGCAGGCGTTGCGCCAACCAGGCGGCTGTGAAGCGCTTCGCAGCCCGCGACGCGCCAGCGGCCGGCGCGGCGCTAGGCCTTGGTAACACTTGTCACGGCGGGCTCTCGGAAAACACCCCGAAGGCCGCCAACCGCGCATCGCGCCGCTCGAGCAGCGCGTCGGCCGACAGCGCCTCGAGCTGCTTCAGCGCACGCTGCAGCGCCTCGCCGAGCGAACGCGCCATGGCCGCGGGGTCGCGGTGCGCGCCACCGAGCGGCTCGCGAATCACTTCATCGACCAGCTTCAGGTCGCTGAGCCGGTCGGCGGTGAGATTGAGCGCCTCGGCCGCAACTTCCTTCTTGTCGGCGCTCTTCCACAGGATCGAGGCGCAACCCTCGGGAGAAATCACCGAATACGTCGAGTACTGCAGCATCAGCAGGCGATCGCAGACGCCGATGGCCAGCGCCCCGCCCGAACCGCCCTCGCCGATGACGACGCTGACGATCGGCACGCGCAGCGTCGCCATCTCGAACAGGTTGCGCGCAATCGCTTCGCTCTGGTTGCGCTCCTCGGAACCCACGCCGGGATAAGCACCCGGCGTATCGATCATCGTGATGATGGGCAGGCCGAAGCGCTCGGCCATCTTCATCAGCCGCAGCGCCTTGCGGTAGCCCTCGGGTTTCGGCATGCCGTAGTTGCGCCGCACCCGCTCCTTCGTGTCGCGCCCCTTCTGATGGCCGATGACCATGATCGGCTTGCCGTCGAGCCGCGCCGGCCCGCCGACGATCGCCATGTCGTCGGCGTACATGCGATCGCCATGCAGTTCGTGGAAGTCAGTGCACAGCGCCGCGATGTAGTCGAGCGCGTAAGGCCGCTGCGGATGGCGCGCGAGCTGCGTGATCTGCCACGGCGTCAGGTTGGCAAAGATCGAGCGCGTCAGCTGCTGGCTGCGGGCGCGCAGCTTGCCGATTTCCTCCTCGACGTTGACCGCCCCGTCGGTAGTCAGGTGGCCGAGTTCCTCGAGCTTGGCTTCGAGCTCGGCAATCGGTTGTTCGAAATCGAGGAAGCTAACCGCCATGTGTAGCCACCACTGTAGCGCGTTCGTTCGCGCAGTAATCGTTTCCGCCGGGAACGCCGTGAATCCATCCATGGAGGCTCCGGCCGCGCCGTCCATGGCGCGGACGGTCCCGGCGGAAACGATTACTGCGCGTGCGCACGCGCTGTACTGCCTTCGCATGGTGGTTCATTTTCACGAAGGGTACGGTCCCGAGGCTCGGGCCGCAACCGCAGCAGGATCTAGGCCGACACGACGGAGGTGGCGCTGCCGGCTAGGCCGTAGGCCACGCGCACGACGCCGAAGCGGCGCTCGAGCTGCTCGATCAGCTCGCCGCTGGCGCGCACCTTCCACTCATCGCCGAGCACCAGGATGCCCTGGGCGTCGCCGTTCGTGACGCGCACCGCGACCGAGCACTCGCCGCCGAGAGATTTCGACAGCAGCTCGCCCAGCGCGGCGAGCAATTCCTCGTGCGAGCCCTGCGCCGGCCATTCGAGCAGGATGCGGCGCGCCGAGCGCTCGCGCACCGCGGCGAGCGACTGGATGCCGCGCGCCTGGATCCGCCATGCGTCGCTGAACTCGTCGAAACGCAGGCCCCCTTCGACCAGTACCAGCTCGTCCTTGACCACCAGGTCGCGGTAGCGCTGGTGCGTCTCCTCGCTCAAGCTCACTTCGATACGCCCGCTGCGGTCATCGAGCATGAAGCTGACGCGCGGCCCGCGGCGCCGCACCTCGAGGATCAGCCCCGCTGCGGTCACCTTGCGGGTCTCGCTCCAACGTTCGCCCTCGCTGCCCGCGGGGCGCGCCTCGCCGGCGAGGTCGCGGATGCGCACGCCGACGAGCTGCGCCAGGTCGCGCTCGAAGCGTGCGATCGGATGGCCGGTCAGGTACAGGCCGAGGGTCTCGCGTTCGCCGGCCAGGCGCTGCGCTTCGCTCCACACCGGTTCGGCCGCCGCGGGCCGAGCCATGTCGGCGGCCGCCGGCCGCTGCAGGCCAAACAGGTCGTCCTGCCCGGCCTCGACGGTGCGCGCCGTCTGCTCGCCCGATCGCATCGCGACTTCCAGCCGGTCCATCAGTGCCGCGCGGTTGGCCCCGAGCGAGTCGCAGCTGCCGGAGCGGATCAGCGCTTCGAGCACGCGGCGGTTGACGCGCTGCAGGTCGACACGATGGCACAGGTCCTCGAGGCTCGCGTAAGGCCCATGCGCGACGCGCTCCTCGACCAGCGCGTCGACGGCGGTGCGCCCGACGCCTTTCACGGCACCGAGGCCGTAGCGGATCGTCACCGCATCCGCGACCGCGAACGCGTGGCCGGAAGCGTTGACGTCCGGCGGCAGCACGCCCAAGCCGATCAGCGCGCAATCGTCGATCAGCGTGACCACCTTGTCGGTGCGATCCATGTCGGCCGACAGCACCGCAGCCATGAAGGCCGCCGGGTAATGCGCCTTCAGGTACGCGGTCTGCCAGGCCAGCATCGCGTAGGCAGCCGAATGCGATTTGTTGAAGCCGTAGCCGGCGAACTTTTCCATCAGGTCGAAGATGTGCTCGGCGCGTGCGCGCGGCACCGCTCGCGCCACCGCGCCGTCGATGAACACGCTGCGTTGCTTGGCCATCTCCTCGGGCTTCTTCTTGCCCATCGCGCGGCGCAACAGGTCGGCGCCACCGAGCGTGTAGCCGGCCAGCACCTGCGCGATCTGCATGACCTGTTCCTGGTACAGGATCACGCCGTAGGTCGGCGCGAGGATCGACTGGAGCTTGGGATGCAGGTAGTCGATCGGCGTATCGTTGCGGCTGTGCTTGCGCGCGATGAAGTCCTCGACCATGCCCGACTGCAGCGGACCGGGGCGGAACAGCGCCACCAGCGCGATGATGTCCTCGAAGCAGTCGGGCTGCAGGCGACGGATCAGGTCCTTCATGCCGCGCGACTCGAGCTGGAACACGGCCGTCGTGCGGCAGCTCTTCAGCAGCGCGACGGTCGGTGCATCGTCCATCGGCAAGCGCGTGAGATCGAGCGCTGGCTCGCCGGCGGCAGCGCGCGCGGCGTTGATGTCGCGCACCGCCCAGTCGAGCACGGTGAGCGTGCGCAGCCCGAGGAAGTCGAACTTGACCAGGCCCGCGGCCTCGACATCATCCTTGTCGAACTGCGTGACGACGTTGGCTCCGCCCTCCTCGCAGTACAGCGGCGCGAAATCGGTCAGCACCGAGGGCGCGATGACGACGCCGCCGGCGTGCTTGCCGGCGTTGCGCGTCAGGCCCTCGAGCGAGCGCGCCATGTCGATCAGCGTGCGCACCTCTTCGTCGTCACGGTACAGGCGCTTGAGCTCGGGCTCCTTCTCGAGCGCCTTGTCGAGCGTCATTTCCAGCTCGAAGGGCACGAGCTTCGCGATGCGATCGACCATGCCGTACGGATGGCCGAGCACGCGACCGACATCGCGCACCACGGCCTTCGCCGCGAGCGTGCCGTAGGTGATGATCTGCGACACGCGCTCCGGCCCGTACTTCGCGGCGACGTAGTCGATGACGCGGTCGCGCCCGACCATGCAGAAGTCGATGTCGAAATCCGGCATCGACACGCGCTCGGGATTGAGGAAGCGCTCGAACAGCAGGTCGTAGCGCAACGGGTCGATATCGGTGATGCCGAGCGCGTAGGCGACGAGCGAGCCGGCGCCGGAACCGCGGCCGGGGCCCACCGGCACGCCGTTGTGGCGCGCCCAATCGATGAAATCCGCGACGATCAGGAAGTAGCTGGCGAACCCCATCGGGCAGATCACATCGAGCTCGGTGGTCAACCGCTGCCCATAGCGGGCGGCATCGCCGGCCACCGGCGCCGCGGCGCCGAGCCGCCGGGCAAGGCCGGCGCTGGCCGCATCGCGCAGGTACGCCTCGGGCGTCGTCGCAGTGGGCACCGGGAACACCGGCAGGCGCGGCTCGCCGAGGCGCAGCGTCAGGCTGCAGCGGCGCGCGATCTCGACGCTGTTGGCGAGCGCCGCCGGCGCGTCGGCGAACAGCGCCTCCATTTCGGCCGGGCTGCGCAGGTATTGCTGCTGCGTATAGCGGCGCGGCCGCGCCGGGTCGGCCAGCAGCGTGCCGTCGTGGATGCACACGCGCGCCTCATGCGCCTCGAAATCCGTGGCCGCGATGAAACGCACGTCGTTCGTGGCCACCGGCGGCACGCCACGCTCGGCGGCCAGCGCCAGCGCTGCGCCGACGTAGGCTTCCTCGTTCAGCGCACCGATGCGCTGCACCTCGAGGTAATAGCGATCACCGAACAGCGCCCGCCACGCATCGAGTGCCGCGGCGGCCTGCGGCATGCGGCCCTGCAGCAGCGCGCGCCCGACATCGCCATGCTGCGCGCCGGATAGCGCGATCAATCCCGCGGTCGCCGCGCTCGTCAGCCACTCGCGCTCGATCAGCGGTTGGCCCTTGTGCTGGCCGTCGAGCCAGGCGCGCGACACCAGCCGCGTGAGGTTGCGATAGCCGTCCAGGTCCTGGCACAACAATGTGATGTTCGAGGGCCCCTGCGGGTCGCCGGGTTCGCGCACGCGCAGGTCCACGCCGATGACCGGCTGCACGCCGCGCGCCAGCGCCGCGCGGTAGAACTTCACCATCGCGAACAGGTTGTACTGATCGGAGATCGCCACCGCGGGCATGCCGGCGGCGGCCACGGCCTCGACCAGCTCGTCGACGCGCACGACGCTGTCGACGAGCGAGAACTCAGTGTGCAGCCGGAGGTGTACGAAGATCGGTGACATGGGCTAGCAAGGATCTTACCGGAGCAAAGCTCCGCCGATGCACCGGCGATGGGCCGAGGCGCGCGAGCGCCTCGAGGTGCGCTGCCGTCGGGTAGCCCTGGTGCCGCGCCAGGCCGAAACCGGGGTACTGCCGGTCGAGTTCGCTCATGTGCGCATCGCGCCAGCATTTCGCCACGATCGAGGCGGCGCTGATCGCCGGCACGAGATCATCGCCGCCGATCAGGGTTTCGACGCGGCAATCTCCAAATAGATCAGCAAGGTGTGGCGCTTTGTTGCCATCGATGATGATGTGCCGCGGACGCACCGGCAGCGCGGCCAGCGCCCGACGCATGGCCAGCAAGGTTGCCTGCAGGATATTCAGCGCGTCGATCTCCTCGACGCTGGCGATGCCGATCGCGAAGGCGCGGGCGCAGCCGCGAATCTGGATATCGAGCACGGTACGCCGCTGCGCGCTCAGCTTCTTCGAGTCGCGCAGGCCCGCGACGGGCCGCGTCGGATCCAGCAGCACCGCGGCCGCGACCACCGGCCCCGCCAGCGGGCCGCGCCCCGCCTCGTCGACGCCGGCGAGCCCGTCGCCGCCGCGCGCCTCGGTCGTGAACGCCCGGGCGTTCATGGGCGATCCCCGACGAGTTGCAGCACGGCATCGGCGGCGCGCGCGGCGCCATCCTGCCGCAACTGGGCATGGATGACGCGGAACCGCGCCTCCAGCATACGCCGATGAGCCGCGTCACCGAGCTGCGCACGCAGCGCACCGGCGAGGTTCGCTGCGGTCACGGCCTCCTGGAAGAACTCCGGCACCAGCGCCTCGCCCGCCAGCAGGTTGGGGAGCGCGAAGTGCTTGAGCCGGACCATGCGCAACGCGCGCAGCAGGAATGCCGTCATCGCGCTCAGGCGATAGGCGACCACCATCGGGCAAGCGCACAGCAGCGCCTCGAGGCTCGCGGTACCCGACGCGACCAGCGCCGCGTCGGCCGCCTGCAGCGCGAGGCGCGCCTGGCCGTCGAGCAGCCGGATCGCGCCGCCACCGCCCGCGGCACATTGTTGTTCGAACAGCGCCCGTGTCTCGCGCGAGGCCATCGGCGCGATGAATTCGACGCCCGGCATCGTTGCGGCCAATGCCACCGCGGCGGCAATGAAATCCGGCCCGAGCCGCGCAACCTCGCCGCGCCGGCTGCCCGGCAGCAGCGCCACCACTGTGTCGCGCTCGCCCACTGCCAGCTGGCGGCGAACGGCTCCACGATCGAAGTCCATCGCAATCTGGTCGGCGAGCGGATGGCCGACGAAGCGCGCCGGCACCGCGTGCTGCGCATAGAATGCCGGTTCGAACGGCAGCAGGCACAGCACCAGGTCGCAGGCCCGCCCGATGCCGCGCACGCGCCCCGGGCGCCAGGCCCAGACCTGCGGGCTGACGTACTGCACCGTGCGCAAGTCCGCCACGTGCAGGCGCCCGGCCAGCCCGAGGTTGAACTCGGGCGCGTCGATACCGATGAACACATCGGGACGCCAGCCGAGGAACTCATCGCGCAGCCGGCGGCGCAGGCGCAACAGCCGCGGCAGGTGCGCGAGCACCTCGGTAAGGCCCATGACCGCGAGTTCGTGCGCGTCGGCAAGCGGTTCGCAGCCCGCCGCGCGCATCAGCGGCCCGCACACGCCGCGGATTTCGACGCCCGGCGAGCGCGCGCGCAGCGCGTGGATCAACGCGGCGCCGAGCTGGTCGCCGGAGGTCTCTCCCGCCACCACCCCGATGCGCAGCGCGTGCGTCGTCACGGCATCAAGGTATTGAGGGTGGCCACGCTTCAGCGGATCAGGCTGCGCGTTGCGCCGCCGATGAAATCGACCAGCGATTGCACGACGGGATGCCGTTTCGCGACCTCGGTCAATTCGGCCAGCGCCTCGGCCAGCGGCAGCTCGCGCCGGTACAGCGTGCGATAGGCATCGCGCAACACGCGGATCTGCTCCTCGCTGAAGCCGCGGCGCTTCAAACCCTCGCTGTTGATCGAGTGCGGCCTGGCCGGCTGGCCGACCGCCATGACGAACGGCGGCACATCGCGCGTCACGGCCGCGTTGTTGCCGAGGAAGGCGTGCGCACCGACCTTGCAGAACTGGTGCACGCCGGCGTAACCGCCCATGATGACCCAGTCACCGAGGTGCACGTGCCCGCCGAGCGCGGCGCAGTTGGCCATGACGACGCGGCTGCCGACCTGGCAGTCGTGCGCCACGTGCGCGCCGGTCATCAGCAGGTTGTCGTCGCCGATGCGCGTCACGCCGCCGCCCTGCGCCGTGCCCCGGTTCACCGTGCAGGATTCGCGGAACACATTGCGATCGCCGATCTCGAGTCGCGTCGGCTCGCCCTTGTATTTCAGGTCTTGCGGCGCATCGCCGATCGACGCGAACTGGAAGATCCTGTTGTCGGCGCCGATTGTAGTGGTGCCGGTTATCACCGTATGCGGGCCGACAAACGTCCGCGCACCGATGCGCACCTCCGGGCCGATGACCGCGAACGGACCGACTTCGACGTCGGGCGCCAGTTCGGCCTGCGGCGCCACCACCGCACGCGCGTCGATCACGGTTTGCTACCCGCGCCCTTGCCCGGGCTGGTGGCCACGCCCGGTGCGAGCAGCAACTCGGCTGATGCCGCCTCGGCTTCGCCGACCCGCGCGATGGCGCTCAACTGCCAGATGCCGCGCAGCGTGCGGTCGAGCTTGGCCTCGAGCACGAGCTGGTCGCCCGGCTCGACCGGCCGGCGAAAGCGCGCCTTGTTGATGCCGGCGAAATAGAACACCGATTTTTCGTCCGGATACACGCCGGCGGTGACGAAGGCCAGGATGCCGGCCGCCTGCGCCAGCGCCTCGATGATGATGACGCCCGGCATCACCGGGCGATGCGGGAAATGCCCCATGAAGTACGGTTCGTTGATCGTCACGTTCTTCAGCGCGCGCACGCGCTCGCCCGGCACGCATTCGAGCACGCGGTCGACCAGCAGGAACGGGTAGCGGTGCGGGAGCCGCCGCAGCACTTCATGGATGTCGAGCTTCAGCGGTTCATTCATCGTTGTCGGTCCTGGCAGAGGAAGGGTGTGAGCCGCGCTCGAGCCGTGCGACCCGCGCGGCCAGTGCGTCGAGCCGCTTGAAGCGCCCGACCAGGCGCCGCCACAGCCCGGCCGGCGTCGCCGGAATGCCGCCGGAGTACACCCCGGGCGCGCTGATCGAATGCGAAATCATCGACATGCCGGTCACGACGACATCATCGCAGATGTCCAGGTGGCCGACGATACCCACCGCGCCGGCGATCATGCAGCGGGCGCCGATGCGCGTGCTGCCGGAAATGCCGGTGCAGGCGGCGATCACCGTGTGCTCGCCGATGCGCACGTTGTGGGCGACCTGGATCTGGTTGTCGAGCTTGACGCCGGAGCCGATGACGGTGTCATCGATCGCGCCGCGGTCGATGGTGGTGTTGGCGCCGATTTCGGCATCGTCGCCGATGCGCACGCGCCCGAGCTGCGGCACCTTGGTCCAGCCGGCGCCATCGCGCGCGAAGCCGAATCCGTCGGAGCCGATCACCGCGCCCGACTGCACATGCACGCGCGCCCCGAGCTCGGTGCCGGACTCGAGCGTCACGCGCGCATGCAGGCGGCAATCATCGCCTACCCGTACATCGGCGCCGAGCACGCAGCCGGCGCCGATGCGCACGCGCTCGCCGATCGAGCAGCGCGGCCCGATGACCACCCCGGCGCCGATGCTCGCGGTCGCGGCGATGCGTGCGCTCGCATCGATCTGCGCGCCCGGTGCGACGCCGGTGTCAGCCGGCGGCTCGGGATGCAGTTGCGCGGCGATGCGCGCGTAGGTGGCATACGGATTGGAGTGGATCAGTGCCGCCGCCGGGCACATCGGCGCGCTCGCCGCATCGAGCACGACCGCGGCGGCGCGCGTGTCCTTCAGCTGGCTGCGGTACTGGGGATTGGCTAGGAAGGACAGCTCGCCGGGCCCCGCGCCTGACAGCGTGCCCACGCGCACGACCTGCGCGGCGGCATCGCCGCGCAACTCGCAGCCAAAACGCACGGCCAGTTCGCCCAGCGTCAGGCCCATCGGACGTTCTCCCTATGCGCTGGGAGCGCCCCGCTATTTGCTGGCGGGCGCGGCCGGTGCAGGCGCAGCGGGCTTGGGCGCGGCCGCGGCGGCGCGCGCCTGCAGGCCCGCCAGTACCGCGGCGGTGATGTCGAGCGCGTCGCTCGCGTACACGCTGTCGGTCAGGATCAGGTCGTAGTGCTGCGACAGCGCGTAGCTGCGGATCTCGGCGACCACGGAATTCTGCAGCCGCGAGAGTTCCTCGTTCTGGCGCGTATTGGCGTCTTCCTGGAAATCGTTGAGCTTCTGCGAATAGTCGCGGTTGCCGTCGCGCAGCTCCTTTTCCATCTTGGTGCGCTGCTCGGCGCTCATCGTGGACGCGTCCTTTTCGTACTTGTCCTGCTTCGCCTTGAGCGCCGCCTGCTGCGCGGCCAGTTCGCGCTGCTTCGGGGCGAATTCGGCGCGCAGCGCGTCCTGCACGGCCTTGGCCTGCGGCGATTCCTGCAACAGGCGCGCGGCATTGACGACGCCGATCTTGATGTCGGCCTGCGCCGGCGCGATGGTGGCCGCGGCAACTGCCAGCAACCCTGCAACGGAGATGATCCAAGAACGCTTCACTGCTTTAGCTCCCTGATGTATTAGTAAGAACCGCCGACCGTGAACTGGAAGTTCTCGGTCCGGTCCGAGAAGCGCGGGTCGAAGACCGCGGCGCCGTCGGGACTGGTGACGAACTTGTTCAACGGTATACCGTAACTGAAGCGGAAGATGCCGAGCGATGGCGCCAGCCATTGCACGGCAATACCCGCCGACCGCTTCATCTGATCATACGCGAATTTGTACTCGACCGGGGTCAGGCCGTCGCGGCCGTAGTATTTGACATTGTCAGTCGAGAACACGTTGCCGTAGTCGAAAAACAGCGTCGCCCGCGCGCTGGTCTGCCATTTCTGCGGCAATGGCAGGATCAGTTCGGCGCGCGCCGTGGCCAGGAAGTTGCCGCCGTACGGGTTGCCGTTGCTGTCGACCGGCCCGAGCGAGCTCTCGGTGTAGCCACGCACCGTGTCGGGTCCGCCGCCGAAGAAGCGCTTGTAGGGCGGCAGCGCAGTGGTCGAGCCCAGGCCCTTGCCGTAGGCAATGTTCGCGCCGATCGACAATGTGGTGTGGAACGGGAACGGGATGTACTTGATGCCGTCGTAGCTGGCCACGTAGTAGCGGGTCTTGCCGCCCGGCACGAAGCTGAAGCCCAGCGTATGGCGCTGGCCGCGGTCGGCGAACAGGCCGCGGTTGCGCGAGTCGTACAGCCAGCCGACATTGGCTTCCAGCGTGTTGTAGCGGCTGCCGAACAGCGAAGTCGAACTGGTGATCGACGTGCCGTCGCCAAGCGTCAGGCTGGTGAGCACGACGCGCGAATACGGGGCGCCGTTGACCTTCACCCAGTCGACCGCCTGCTGCGCGCTGCTGCCCTGGTAGGTGAGCAGGTCGACGCGCTGCAACGAGACGCCGGCGCTGAGGCGCTGGAATTCGGTGACCGGATAGCCGTAGCTCAGGCCCAGCGCCAGGTTCTGCGACTTGAAGTTCGATGAGGTCGACACGAACTGCGTCGAGTTGCGGTAGCTCAGCGACACGGTGCGCGAGAGCTGGTCGATATTCACGTACGGATTCGTGTACGCGAAGCTGTAGAGCTTGTTGTACAGGCCCGAGTCGAGCTGTACGCCGACCTGGTTGCCCGAGCCCATGAAATCGCTGTCCTGGAAGCTGCCGTTGAGCATGAACTTCTGCGCGGCGGAATAGCCGACGCCGCCGCTGATCGTTGCACTCGGCCGCTCCTTCACGTCGAACACCACGTCGACCTGGTCGGGCGAACCGGGCACCGGGTTGGTCTCGAATTCCGCCTTCTCGACGTACGGCTGCTGCTCGAGGCGCTGCTTGGAACGCTCGAGCGCGATGTTCGACAGCAGCGATCCCTCGAGCTGGCGCAGCTCGCGCCGCAGCGTCTCATCGTTGCTGCGCGTCGTGCCCTTGAACGAGATCTCGTGCACGTACACGCGGTTGCCCGGATCGACGAACAGCGACAGCGCGACCTCGCGCTTCGCCTCGTCGAGCGTCGGCACCGGCTCGACCTTGGCGAAGTAGAAGCCTTCGGCGCCGAGCCGGTTCTTGATCAGCTCCTGCGTCGAGGAAATGATCTTCTGCGAATAGGTCTGCCCCGGCTTCACCAGCACCAGCCGCTGCAGCTGCGCCTCCGGCACGACCAGGTTACCGGCCAGCTTGACGCTGGAAATCTTGTAGACCACGCCTTCGGTGATGTTCGCCGTGATGAACACGTCGTTCTTGTCGGGCGAAATCGCCACCTGCACCGAATCGATGCGTGCGTTCGCGTAACCGCGGTCCTGGTAGTAGGTCTGGATCTTCTCGAGGTCGCCCTGGAGCGATTCGCGCGAGTAGCGGTCGTCCTGCTTGTACCAGGAGGTCCACGTCGGGGTCTTCAGCGTCAGCGTCTCGAGGATATCCTTGCTCTTGAAGGTCTTGTTGCCGACGATGTTGATCTGGCGGATCTTGGCGCGGCTCCCTTCCTTGATGTCGAGGTTGACGCGCACGCGGTTGTTGGCCAGGTCCTGCACCTTCGCATCGATGTTCACGGCGTATTTGCCGCGGCTGTAGTACTGGTCGGTGAGGTACTGCGTCACTTCCTCGAGCGTCGAGCGGTTGAAGGTTTTGCCCGCCGACAGGCCGACGTTGCGCAGCGATTTCTGCAGGTCTTCGGTCTTGATGTCCTTGTTGCCGGTGATCTCGACGCTCTCAAGCGAGGGCCGTTCGAGCACCGCGATCACCAGCGTGTTGCCGTCGCGGCTGAATTCGACGTCGCGGAAGAAGCCGGTGGCGTACAGCGCGCGGATCGCCTCGCGCACCCGCTGCGCGTCGAGGTGATCGCCGATGTTGACCGGCAGGTAGTTGAACACCGTGCCTTCGGAGATGCGCTGCAGTCCCTCGAGCTTGATGTCGCCGACGGTGAAATCATCGACGTCGCCCTGCTGCGCCAGCGCCGCGGCACCAGTGGCCAGCGACAGCAACGCCGCGACAAGCGAAAGGGGCAACGCGAGATCCGCGCGATACTTCATGCGCACACTGCCGTTATTTCTTAAGGAGGGTCAACCAAACTGACGCGTGATGTCGTTGTAGAGCGCCACGCCGAGCAGCAGCGCCACCAGCGCGATGCCGAGCTGCTGTCCCGCAAGCTGCACGCGCTCCGACAGCGGGCTGCCCTTGAGCCACTCGATCGACTGCATCAGCACCTGCCCGCCGTCGAGGATCGGGATCGGCAGCAGGTTCATGAAGCCGAGCACCAGGCTGATCTGCACCAGGAACACCAGGAAAACGCCCAGGCCCGCGTGCGCCGAATCGCCGGCATATTCGGCGATCGACAGCGGTCCCCCCAGGTTCTTCACCGACACATCGCCGGTCAGCATCCCCCACAGCATGCGCACCTGGAAGCGCGTCATGCCCCAGGCCTCGACGCTGGCGATGCCCAGCGCCGCGATCGGGCCAGGCCGCGCGCGCCGCTCCACGCCGGGCGGATATTCCGGAGCATGGAGCGAAGCGACCTTGATCTGGCCGATGCGTGTGCCATCGCGCGTTGTCACGCCGACCTGGATGCGCGTGGCCGCGCTGCGGCCGTCGCGCCGGTATTGCACCGCGATGGCATCGCCGGGATGCGCGCGCACCGCCGTCACCAGGTCTTGGTAATCGTGCACCGGCTCGCCGTTGATGCCGAGGATTTCGTCGCCGGCGCGCAACCCCGCCAGCGCGGCCGGACCGGTCGGGTCGACCGTGCCCAGCACCGCCGGCGCAGGCAATTGCTGCACCTGCAGCCCCAGGCAGTCGGGTGCCGAGGCCGGATCGGTCAGCGCGCGCCGCTCCGCCGCGTTCGCAAACGCGAAATGGGCCACGCGCTGCGTGCCGTCGGCGCCGCGCAGCGTCAGCGTCAGCGGCGCGCTGCTGGCCAGGCCTTCGAACAAGGCCACGCAGGTGTCGCTCTGCGAGGCGACCGCGCGGCCGTTGACCGCCAGCACCTCATCGCCGGCCAGGACACCCGCCCGCGCGGCGGGCGAGTTCGCGAGCGGCGCCCCCTGCAGGGCGCGCAATTCGACCGTGCCCGTGGCCAGCAGGATGGCGGCCAGCAGGCCGATCGCAAACAGGAAATTGGCCGCCGGCCCGGCCAGCAGCACGGCGATGCGCTGCCAGTGTGGACGATGTGTGAACGACTGGGTGAGTTCGGTGGCCGGAACCGGCGCCTCGCGTTCGTCCAGCAGCTTGACGTAGCCACCCAGCGGCACCGCGGCGAGCACGTATTCCGTCCCGCTCCTGCGCCCGATGCGCGACCACAACGGCCGGCCAAAGCCGACCGAGAAACGCAGCACCTTGAAGCCGAGCCGGCGCGCCACCCAGTAATGGCCGAATTCGTGCACGGTCACCAGCACGCAGACCGCGACGATGAAGCCGGCCACCGCCCACAGTGAAAAACTCACGCCAGGCTACTCCGGGCCAAGCCACCGGACGCGGCCAGCACGGCCCGGGCACGCTCACGCGCGCCCGCGTCCGCGGCCAGCACCGCGTCCAGATCCTTCAGGGCCCCACCCGGTGCGTCATTCATGACCCTCTCAATGACCCCCGGAATATCCCCAAAGTTCAATTGCTTGTCGAGAAACGCCTGCACTGCCACCTCGTCCGCCGCATTGAGCCACGCGCAGGCCGCACCGCCGGATCGCGCGGCCGCTTCGGCCAGCCCGAGACAGGGGAAGCGCGCGCGGTCGGGCGCCGCGAATTCCAGCGGGCCGGCCCGGGCCAAATCGAGGAATTCTACACCGGCGGCGATCCGGCCGGGCCAGGCCAGGCTTTGCGCAATCGGGGTGCGCATGTCGGGTGAGCCGAGCTGGGCGAGCGTCGAGCCGTCCACGTACTCGACCAGCGAATGGACGATGCTTTGCGGGTGCACGACCACGCTGACATCGCGCGGCTCCATGCCGAACAGCACGGTCGCCTCGATCAGCTCCAGCCCCTTGTTCATCAGCGTGGCCGAATCGACCGAAATCTTGCGGCCCATGCTCCAGCGTGGATGCGCGCAGGCCTGCTCCGGGCTCGCCCGCGCCATGGCCGCGGCCGTCCAACCGAGGAACGGGCCGCCGGAAGCCGTCAGCAACAGCCGGCGCACGCCCGCCGGCCGTTCGCCGGCGCGCGCCCCGGCCGGCAGGCACTGGAAGATCGCGTTGTGTTCGCTGTCGATCGGAATCAGCGTCGCGCCCCCGGAACGCACTGCGGCCAGCAGCAGGTCGCCGGCCATGACCACCGATTCCTTGTTGGCCAGCAGCAGCCGTTTGCCCGCGCCGGCGGCGGCCAGCGTCGAGCGCAGGCCCGCGGCCCCGCTGATGGCCGCCATGACGACACCGGCCGAAGGATCGCGTGCCAGCGCCTCGATGGCCGCCGCGCCGGCCGCGACGCGCGTCGCCGCGCCGGCATCGCGCAGCCGCCGCTCGAGTTCGGCCGCGGCCTCCGCCTGCTCCATGACCGCGATGTCGGGACGATGGCGCAGGCACAGTTCGGCCAGCCGCCGCGCATCGCTCCGTGCCGCCAGCGACACGACGCGGTAGGCATCCGGATGACGCTCGAGCACATCGAGCGTGTTGCGGCCGACGCTCCCGGTCGCGCCAAGGATGGCGACGCCGATCATGCCGCCACGCCCATCCACAACAGGCCCGTGCAGACGACCGGCGTGCAGGCGAGCACGCTGTCGATGCGATCGAGTACGCCGCCGTGGCCCGGGAACAGCCGCCCGCTGTCTTTCAATCCGCTGGCGCGCTTGAACATGCTCTCGGTCAGGTCGCCGACCACCGAGAATGCGGCGCCCGCCAGGCACAGCGGCACGAACCGCTCCGCCGGCAAACC